>JALYYT010000033.1 GCA_030946285.1 Gemmatimonadota bacterium | reverse complement strand
GCGCGGATGCATCCGCGCCATACGGGATCTAAGCGGGAACGGGTTACGGGGTAGCGCGGGAGGGCGCCGATTATCCGCCCCTTGCCTACGCTGCCTGCTGGTCGCCCTTGGCGGTGTCGGTGGCTTCGGCGGCGCGTTCCTGCTCGCGAAGGGCGCGCACGCGCGCAGAGAGGCCGAAGAGACGGATGAAGCCCGCCGCGTCGCTCTGCTGATAGACGTCATCCTCGCCGAACGTCACGAAGCGCTCGTCGTACAGGGCGTAGGCGCTCTCGCGGCTGGCGACGATCGCGTTGCCCTTGTAGAGGCGGAGCGTGACCGAGCCGGTGACGGTTTCCTGCGTGACGTTGACGAACGCATCGTACGACTCGCGCTCGACGGTCCACCATCGACCTTCGTACACGAGGTCCGCGTAGCGAGGACCGATGAGATCCTTGGCGGCGAGTGTGCGACGATCCAGCGTGAGCTGTTCGAGCTCGCTGTGAGCAGTGTACAGAAGTGTTCCGCCCGGAGTCTCGTAGATGCCGCGTGACTTCATACCGACGAGACGATCCTCGACGAGATCGATGCGACCGACACCGTTACGTCCACCGATCTCGTTCAGCGTGGCGAGCAGCGTCACCGGCGACATGTTGTGACCATTCACAGCGACGGGTGTGCCGCGTTCGAAAGTGATCCTGACTTCTTCAGACGCATCCGGCGCGGATTCCGGTGAATGCGACATCATGAACAGATCGTCTGGCGGGGACTGCGCAGGATCTTCCAGGCAGCCGCCCTCGTGCGAGATGTGCCAGATGTTGCGGTCGCGGGAGTAGATCTTTTCCTTCGTGGCCGCGACCGGAACGTTGTGTCGTGCGGCGTAGGCGATGGCATCCTCACGGCTGCGGATGTCCCATTCGCGCCACGGCGCTATGACTGGCAGATCCGGAGCGAACGCCGCGTATGTGAGCTCGAAGCGAACCTGATCGTTTCCCTTGCCGGTGCAGCCGTGCGCGAGAGCGTCTGCGCCGACCGCGCGCGCCACTTCGACCTGGCGTCGTGCGATGAGCGGGCGGCCCATGGAAGTGCCGAGCAGATACTTGCGCCCGTATATGGCACCGGCCCGCAGCGTAGGGAAGATGAAGTCACGGACGTATTCGTCGCGCAGGTCCTCGACGTAGCACTCGTCGGCGCCCGACGCGATGGCCTTGGCTTCGACGCCGGAGAGCTCATCGCCCTGACCGATGTCAGCCGCGACACAGACGACCTTTACGCCCCGGAATCGCTCCTTGAGCCAGGGGACGATGATCGAGGTGTCGAGTCCTCCGGAGTAGGCGAGGGCGATCTTTTTGGGAGTGAAGGTCATGGCGGTATCGAATATGGATTTTTATGCGGTGAACATGTATAAATAGTCTAATTGGATCGGGAAGGCAACTGTCTGTCCCGGGGCGGCCGTGGAGCGCTATCTTCTCGCATGGCCAACAAGCGAGAGCGGCAGAGCGCGATCCTGGAGACTATAGAAAACCACGCGGTGGTGAGCCAGGAAGATCTCCGGAAGCTGCTGTTGCGTCGGGGGTGGGACGTGACGCAGGCGACCCTGTCGCGGGATCTGAGGGAGCTGCGTATCGCCCGGGTGCCCACCGCCGAGGGGGCGCGGTACGCGGTGACCGACGGCCACATCGAGGAAGCCCGGGTCGCGCTCGACACGCTTCTGCCTCAGCTTTTCATGAGAATAGACGGGGTGAGCGAGATGGCGGTGCTCCGGACGGTACCGGGAGGGGCTCAACCGATCGCGAGCGCTCTGGACGGAGAGGGCTGGCCCGACGTTCTGGGAACTGTGGGCGGGGACGACACAATTCTCATCATCTGCCGTTCGCTCCAGGCACGGGAGCGAACGGTGCGGAAAATCAAGGCTCTGGCCGGGGAGCCCGGGTAATGCGGCGCGCCGTTCGAATCGTCGCGGCGGTGCATGCCTGATCCGAGCGGCAACCGGCTATCTGGAGGAGCAGTGACCAGATACGTCGCCTTCCTTCGCGGGATCAATCTTGGTAAGCGCCGCGTGGAGATGTCGCGGTTACGATCCGTGTTCGGCGAGCTTGGCTTGGCGGATGTCGCGACGTTCATAGCGAGCGGGAACGTGATCTTCTCCACGGTGGAGACCAACGTGCCGCGTCTGGAGTCGAAAATCGCGAAGCGGCTGAATGAAGCGCTGGGGTACGAGGTCGATACGTTTGTCCGGACCCTTGAGCAGGTCGCGGCGATAGCGGAATCCAATCCGTTCGAGAAATTGCTCGACGCCGACTGCGTCTACGTCACTTTCATGCACGAAGCACTGGATGCGCGCACCGCCAGGGCGCTCGGGAAGATTCGCTCCCAGCACGACCGATTCGTGGCAGCGAATGCAGAGTATTTCTGGTCATGCAGCATCAGGTCGTCGGAGTCCCGAATCTGGACGTCGCCCGAGATCAGGGCTCTCTCACTGCCGGTCGGGACGACGCGCAACATGACCAGCATACGCAAGCTCGTTGCGAGGCATTGCCCGGGCAACAGGCCCGTTCCTCGAGCAGCCGTACGAAGAACGCACGATAGTAGCTTTCGGAATGACGACGGGTGACCATGAATTCAAGGATTCGACTTTTGTCCCGCGCTCACGGGACGAAGTATTCGCGTTCTTCTCGGATGCGGCCAATCTGGAAGAGATAACACCGCCGCAGCTGCGTTTCAGGATCGCGACTACGGTGCCTGTCAGGATGGGCGTGGGTACGCTAATAGACTACAAGCTGAGTCTGTTCGGAATACCGTTCGGCTGGCGAACGAGAATAGTGGCTTGGGAGCCGGGCGTGTGTTTCGTTGACGAACAGCTGAAGGGACCATACGCGAAGTGGGTGCATACTCACTCGTTCAGCGATGCACCGGGCGGCACACTGGTGAATGATTCAGTGGTCTACCGGCTGCCGCTGTTCCCTGTTGGCGAGATCGCGCTTCCGTTGATCAGGCTGCAGCTGAAATACATATTCAGTCATCGGACAAAGCGGATTCGGGAGCTTCTCGCGTCAGAGAGTCTTCCGCCGCGCGCGTGAGTGCGACGAGTGCGGCAACCAGTTTCTGCTTCAGCGCCGGATGCGCCGCGATGTCAGCGGGCGTCATCGAACGCTGCGGGAGCACGAGGCTGAATGAAGCCGCGTGAACGATGCGCGCATTCATCGTCGTGAGTATCTCCAACAGCTGCGCTGGAGCGTGGACCGACATGGTCGATGTGTTCAGAATCGCAACCGGCTTTCCGGGAAGCTCCACGCTCGCAACGAGCCAGTCGAGCAAGTTCTTGAAAGAGCCGGGAATTCCATGTGCGTATTCCGGAGATGACAGGAGCAATCCGTTGGATTCGCCCACCAGGTTTCGCAGCTCACGTACAAGGGGCGGAAGACCCACTCCGTCGAGCGTGTCCAGGTCAGGATTGAAATGGGGCAACCCGTCCAATCCCTGATACAATCGAACGCGAATACCGGCCGGAGCCACCATGGCGGCGGCCTCGAGAACGCTGGTGTTGGACGCCCCCGACCGAAGGCTGCCTGATATGGCAAGGATATTCACGAATAGACTGACGAGCAAGAATACATGCGACGCTACAGGCGTATGCGGATAGTATAGAATTATTGTAATGCATCGCATGTTACCCGTTTCCGCGAGAGATATCATGAAACGCCTGCTTGTCGCCATGGTCATGGCCAGCGTCGGGCTCAGCGTCTCGATCGGTAGTCCGGCCTTGGCCCAATCCGACAGCGTCAGCGCGACGGCATCGGTGGAGCGTCAACTTCACCCGCTGCTCACCGAGATGCTGCTGGCGGCGAATGCGCACGATACCGATCGATACATGACGGCGTTTCTGCGAGGACCGGGCCTGGTTTTTTCGTTCAACGGCACAATCATCCAGGGTTGGCCGGAACTGGAGGCACAGCAGCGCAAGTGGTGGAACAATGGAAAATCCGATGTCGTTTACTCCGAACGCAGGCCTTCGATCATCACGGTTCTGTCGCGTGATGCCGCGGTGTTGACCATGGAGCTGGAATCGCGAAGAACCGCGTCGAACGGGCAACTGGCCGTTGGTACAGCCGTGGTTACGATGGTCTATCAGAAGCGACCCGAAGGGTGGCGCGTGGTACAGGCACACGAATCGACCGTCCGCTAGCGTTCCTGCAATTCTTCAACATGTAACATGCAGACGAGGAGCAGTTCACGATGATGACGGCAAGGGCAGCCCTGCAACGGCTGCGAGATGGTAACAGTGATTTCGTCGCCAGCATGAAGAGTGGCGATTTACAGATCAACAATACGCGACGGACGGAACTTCCCAAGGAACAGAATCCGTTCGCAATCATTCTCGGATGTTCGGACGCTCGCGTACCGGCCGAAATAGTCTTCAGTCAGGGACTCGGCGACCTGTTCGTGATACGAGTTGCGGGAAACATCGTCGCTCCGTCGCAGGTCGGGAGCGTTGAGTTTGCCGCGGCGCGTTATGACACGCCACTGGTGGTGGTTCTGGGGCATTCCCAGTGCGGGGCGATACTCGCCACACTCGAAACGTTGCAGCAGCCTGACGAGCCACAGTCACGTGATCTGCGCTCGATCGTTGACAGAGTGAGACCGTCGGTGGAGATGCTCTGGCGGACCGAACTGCGCAACGATCTTCCGGCGCTCGTCGGGCACGCGGTGCGCGCGAATGTGCGTGCATCCGTGGATCATCTCCGCCATGGGTCGGAGCTGCTCGAAAGACTGATCGAGACCAAGGGCCTGGCGGTGGTCGGAGCGGAATACTCGCTCGAGACCGGTGTGGTGGAATTCTTCGATACGCAGGGAGCGGAGTAGCGGCGGGGTCGTTGTTGGAGATAATCAGTTCACCTACGTTCCATAATCCCGGAGTCAATCATGATAGCATCAATTCCATATCTTAACTTCGATGGCAACTGCAAAGAGGCGATCACATTCTATCATGAATGCCTCGGCGGCGACCTCATGCTGTCGACGTTCGGCGAGAGCGGAATGGACGTGCCGGCGGAGTCGAAGGATCGGATCGTCCATGCAAGGATTACCAGCGGTGCAAAAGTAATCCTGATGGCGTCGGATACGATGGTGGGCATGCCGTATGTTCAGGGCAACAGCGTATCGATCAGCGTTGCGTGCGAGAGCGATGCCGAAGTTGACAGTCTGTACGGTCCGCTGTCTGCAGGCGGCAAGGAGGGCATGGCGCCGAACGACGCATTCTGGAATGCGCGCTTCGCCATGTTCACGGACAAGTTTGGTTTCAACTGGATGCTCAATCACGAGAGAGCGACGCCTGTCTGACCTGACGTCCTGTCTAAGGAGGCTTTATGCGGAATGGAAGCTCACTGGCTCGCTGCACGCTGGTGCTCGCACTGATGGGAACAACCGGCGCATCCAGCGCGCTTCATGCACAGGGGCGACCTGACAGCGCTGGTGCGCAGGCGATGCGCGAAGCGTCGAGGCTCGACCTGGACGGAAAGACCGCGCAGGCACGCACGATGTTCCAGAGCATGATCGACAGTGCGCGGACGCCGGCCGCGAAAGCCGCCGCTCAGAGGGCGATGGCCATATCATACGCCTTCGATGGGGACTGCGCCAACACCGTGAAGTACGAACAGGCCGTGCTTTCGTACTGGATGACACGAGAGCAGGCCGAGCCGCAGAATGCCTTCTATCAGGAAGGTGAGATGGCGAACGAGGCAGCGCGGGTATGCATCGATGCCGGGGACCTGAGTGCCGCGGAGAAATGGTATCGAGAAGGCTACGCGTTGGGGATGAAGGAGCCGGAGCCGCGGAGCCATCCACGAAGTCTCTGGGATTTCAGGCTCGCGCACGCGATGGGACGGATCGCCGCACGGCGCGGGGACAAGGCTGAAGCGAGCCGGCAGCTAGCGTTCGCGAGACGTGCGCTCGACAGCGACACGGCGATGGCGGCTCAGCAGGAGCGCTTCTATCCGTATCTGGTGGGATACGTCGCGCTGTACGAAGACGACCTGACTACCGCCGAGTCGCAGCTCACGAAGGCGATCGGGATGCGCGGCAACGAGCGGGATCCGTTCATGCGGTGCCTGCTGGCGATGACGTATGAGCGGATGGGACGAACAGCGGAAGCGAATGCGGCGTACAAGGCGGCATTCGAGCTGGCGACGGGCCACAACCCGCCAGCGGCATTCGTCCGTCCGTTCGTGAGAAAAAAGCTGGGCGGCGCCGTATCATGAGCCAGTCCTGCATCGATTGACGGTGAATCTTCGGGAATCATCAGTGTGGCGCACGAACGGGATCATTCGTCAAGGCATCGGGGCACCGAACTCCGCGCCGTGTAACGGGTAAGCGAATTGGCCACGTGGTCTGGCCACGATCCGGATCCACGTGTATTCGTTAGAGAAGCCTGCAGGGCAAAGCACGAGCGTAGCGGCACGGCAGCCGAACTGAAAACGCATTCATCTCAGGAGCATCGCATCATGGCAATCTGGAAGGAACAGACCACAGTCAAGAACACGTCGCCGCTGTCGCTGACGCCCGATCCCGACGTGCAGAGTCAGACACCCGCCGATGTTCCTGTTGCTCACGAACCGCTGCGCCGCACTGTGGATCGCAAGAATGCAGAATCGGTGATCGCTGCCGGCCTCACGATCGAAGGCACCATTTCCGGCAATGGCGACGTTCGAATCGCGGGACAGTTTCACGGTGACGTCAATGTGCAGGGAAGTCTCACGATCGAAGCTGGCGCCAAGCTGGTCGGAGGTGTGCGCGCGAGCAATGTCGTGATAGACGGAGAGCTCGAGGGGAACATCGACGCTGCGACGCGCGTCGAGCTCCATTCCACGGGAGTGTTGAACGGGAATCTCAATACGGGATCCCTGACTGTCGCGGCTGGTTCACGCATGCGCGGGCAGGTAGAGTTCGGATGGTCAAAGGAAATGAATCAGCGTCCCGAAATAGTGGCGGAGCACGGTTACGCGTCATGATCCTCGCGCGCTGAGGATCGGGTGAGCGCGGTGAGCCAGCGAACGATGGGAAAGACTCGCACCTGCCCGCACTGCAGGTCGACGATTCTCGAGAGCGCGAACGTCTGTCCCGGCTGCAGGCATCATCTGCGGTCGGGCCAGTCCGCGTCGGAGAGTGTGTTCCCCAGCTTCACGGCACTCAAGGTGGATGGCACGGTCAGGCAGCCGCCGGGTGGCGAAGCGTGGGAGTATTCAATGATCCTCTCCATCCGGAACGAGCGGGGGGAGGAAATCGACCGGCAGATCGTGGGTGTCGGCGCGCTTCAGGGATCGGAGACGCGCACCTTCACGTTGTCCGTCGAAGTTTTCACGCCGAACCAGCAGTGGTGAATCCCTCCGGCGCGGCATTCATTCCTTCCCGAGCTTCCTTCTGAGCTCGTCCCTGGCGTGATCGAGCGCGCGACGCTGGCTCGCGCTCGGATTGTCGCCTGCCCATCTACCTCCCAGGTGATCATGCATTTTCGTTCAGCCTTCGCCACTGCGAGTATGTGTGCCGCCGTGTTCGCGGCACCGGCGCGTTCCCAGAATTCCGTTCAATCCGCCGAGCCGGAATTCCAGTCCAGAATCGATTCGATCGCGACGGCCGTTCTCGCGGAGACCGGCGTGCCGAGTGCTTCGGTGGCGGTGGTGAAGCATGGTCGGATCGTGTATGCGCGCGCATACGGGGCGGCGAAGCTCGATCCCGTCCTGCCGGCAACGCCGGAGATGCGGTACGGAATCGGATCGATAAGCAAGCAGCTTACGGCTGCCACGATCCTGTTGCTGCAGCAGGAAGGCAAGCTGTCGCTCGACGATCACGTATCACGGTTCGTTCCCGGTCTCACACGCGGGAACGAAGTGACGATACGCGAGCTTCTGTCTCACACTTCCGGATATCAGGATTTCTGGCCGCAGGATTACGTGCCGCCGCTGATGCAGAAGCCGATAAGTGCGCAGGGTATCCTGGATCGGTGGGCGCGACAACCACTGGATTTCGATCCTGGTACCAAGTGGCAGTACAGCAACACCAACTTCGTGATTGCGGCGTTGATCGTGGAAAAGGCGAGCGGCCAGCCGTTCTTCCAGTTTCTGCAGCGTCGCATACTCACGCCGCTCGGCATGACGAGCGCGATCGACTTCGATGCACTCGGACCGTCGGCGGTGCAGCCGATCGGCTACATGCGCTATGCGCTGGGACCGCTCAGGGCCGCGACTTCGACAGGACCCGGATGGATGGCGGGTGCAGGTGAACTGGCGATGACTGCGAGCGATCTGGCGAAGTGGGACATGGCGATGATCAACCGACGGATTCTGTCGCCGGCTTCATTCCGCGAGATGGAGACGACGGTGCTGCTCCGTGATGGGGTTTCGACAGGATACGGGATGGGAGTCGATGTTCAGATGCTCGGCGGTCACCGCGCGATATCACACAGTGGCGAAGTCGCGGGATTCACGGCGAACAACATCGTATTTCCGGACGACAGTGCAGCGGTGGTCGTGCTGACGAATCAGGATGCGGCGCCAGCGGATGGCATGATTGCGACGCAAGTCTCCCGCACCTTGTTCACCACGCAGGATACATCCACTCGATCCCACACCGAGAGGGCGGAAGGGATCTTCACAGGATTGCAGCACGGCACCATTGATCGCTCGCTGTTCACGGCGGATGCGAACGACTATTTCAGCAGTCAGGCAATAGCTGACTTTGCGTCAAGCCTAGGACCGCTTGGTGCAGCCAACTCGTTCGTTCAGATCTCGCAGCAGGGAAGAGGCGGAATGATCGAACGGAGTTACCGCGTTCAGTTCTCGGGGCGAACGCTTCATGTGTGGACGTACGAGATGCCCGACGGAAAACTGGAGCAGTATCAGGTAGCGCCGATGGGGTGATGGGAGATTGCCGAATTTCCCTTCCGTCATCGAATCAGTTCGACTGCTGAACATCCTGCGTGGGATTGGTGACATGAGTCGTCATTCCTCGGCCCTGCGTGGCGACGGGACCGCATGGCACGCAATCCGTACAACATCCCGCGGACCGGTTTTCGCCCTCCTGTTAATCGCGTGCGCGGATGCGAGAATGCCACAGCAGAGAGACCGTGCTGGACTCACGCCAAAATGGTACACGGAGGTCGGCCACTCAACAGGCTGGCCCGGACTACCCGGCGTGGAGTCCGGAGTTGTCATCGTCGGTGCGCACGAGGGCATCGCAGCGTTCGACACGGCTACGGGACAGCCACAATGGGCGACGCATCTGTGGGACGACGGTACGGACGCATTTGCGATGAACATCGCGACTGGCCAGGGGCGGGCATGTATCGCGGACCGTCCTGCAATCGCCTGCGTCGACGCCTTAACGGGTCGCGTGCTCTGGCGAGCGAAACCAGACTCGAGTGCTGTGTACAGCGAGAGCGACATGGATGGGGACACATGGTACTTCGGCGAGATGAACCATAAGGTCTACGCGTTGGAGGTGGCGACGGGCGCGCAGCGCTGGACCACGGACATCGCGCCGGATGCACAGTACACGACACGTATCTTCGGTGTTGCCGTGCGCGGCGATACGGTATATGCCACGACCGTCCGATGGCTTACGTGGAATGGCGGCTCGCTGGTTGGCGACCTGGTCGCGCTTGATCGCACGACGGGACGACTCCTCTGGCGCTACACGACGCCCGCAGGGGCACGCGGCGGCATACAGGGACCGCCATTACTGACAGACCGGTTCGCAATTCTGAACGATGCGTACGCGCACGTTCTCATTGGCGTGGACCGAATAACAGGGCGGGAAGCCTGGCGGACAGCGAATGATGCGAGTGGCTACATCAATGCTGAGACAGCGCCAATCGTCATCGCAGATTCGGTCTTCAGCGGCTCGTCGGACACGCAAATCTATTCCGTGGACGCAACAAATGGCGCACTCCGCTGGCGGGTCATCGGAAGTGGCGACGCCATTGGCAGTCTGGCGGTCTGCAACCACACGATCATAGCCGTGCCATTCGGCGTGGGCGTTCCGGAACTTGCGGATCGGACGACACACGCAGTGTCGGGGACAGATGCCCTCCGTCCCAACGACGAGATCCGATCGCGTCTCGCCGTAGTCGGCGCCACTGCGTACGCCGCGGCTCGGCATGGGATATACGCATTCCACTGTGGATAGGTAATGCGGCCTCGGGCGTGACCTCGACCAAGTGATGCAGGCTTCGACTACCTGCGTCGTCGGCTCCTGGAGCAGTATCAGGTAGCGCCGATGGGGTGATGGGAGGCGCGGAGGATCGTCACCCCCCGCTGATCGCTGCCAGGATGGTTATCGTGTCGGAATCGTGGACGGGCGTGGCGAGGCCCTGAGTGTAGCGCGTGTTCTCGCCATCGACGAACAGGTTGACGTGCTCGCGAACTTCACCCTGTTCCGTGAGCACGCGATCAACGACACCGGGGCACTGTGACTCGAGTTTGGTGAGCACTTCGCGAACCGAGTCACAGCGGCCGCCGAGCGTGACCAGCGCGCTTCCGTTGGAGTGGCTGCGAAGCGGTCCGGGAATTTCGACTGTTATCGGCACGGCTTTGTCAGGCGGTGGTGTCGTTCACGATAGCGGCCTTCACGCATACTATTGACGGCAGACCATCAGCAATCTCGGTCCATTCGTCGCCCGCATTCGAGGATCCGAACAGCTTGCCGCTGCGTGTACCGAAGTAGATACCGGCGGAGTCGAGCGAATCCGCGGTGAGCGCATCGCGGAGAATCGTTTCGTATGCATCCTGCTGCGGGAGACCGTTCGCGAGAGGCTCCCACGATTCCCCCGCATTGCTCGTACGATATACACGAAGTTTTGCTTCCGGAACGCAGCGAAACTGATCTGATTCGATCGGAACGATGTACACGGTATCCGGGTCGTGGGGATGCATCTGCATCGCGAATCCGAAATCGGACGGGACGCCGTTGGCGATGTCGGTCCACGAATCGCCCCAGTCGTCGCTGCGATACAGTCCCCAGTGATTCTGCAGAAAGAGCCGTTCAGGTCGTGACGGATGATGCACGACCTTGTGCACGCACTGACCGAATTCCGGATACTTGTCGGGCAGAAACTGAGCGCGAACTCCGACGTTGCGAGCACGCCAGTTCTGACCGCCGTCGTCGGTTCGATAGAAGCCGGCGCTCGATATCGCGATACCCATCTTGTTCTGGTCGTTCGGATCGGCTACGATGGTGTGAAGACAGAGACCGCCGCCGCCGGGCTGCCAGCGTGGGCGATCCGGGTTGTCATATAGCCCCTGGCTCAGGTTCCAGCTTTCGCCGCCGTCGCGTGATTCGAACAGTGCCGCGGGCTCGACGCCGGCGTAGAGCACATCGGGCTCCGAATCGCGACCCGGCTTGATCTGCCACACCTGAACCAGCGACGCGCCGGACTCGGCAGGAAACTTCACGTTGGTGCGGTCGGGCGCAGTCCATGTCTGTCCCATGTCGTCACTCGAGCGGATGACACTGCCCCAGTGGAAGCTTCGTGTCGCGGCGAAAGTTCTTCTGCGTCCGCCTCGCTGATCCAGCGCCATGGCGTAAACGGATTCGCCGGGGAAGTGCGGACCGTCAATCCACCATTTGCTGCGCGACGAGTCCGAGCGAATGAGAAAGGCGCCTTTGAGAGTGCCGACCATCAGCACTACTTCGGAGGTTGGCGTGCGTTGTGAAGTCGGGCCGGCCATCGTCATCTCCTGCGCTCGAAGGGGAATCGAGCGAC
>JALYYT010000395.1 GCA_030946285.1 Gemmatimonadota bacterium | reverse complement strand
TTCAAGACCGTCAACGACAGTCTCGGTCACACGGAAGGTGACAGGCTGCTCTCGGCGGTCAGCTCGCGGCTCGTTGGAGCAGTCAGGGGTCACGATACCGTGGCGCGTTTCGGCGGGGACGAGTTTGCGATCCTCCTCGAGGATCTGGTGAGCAAGGCGGAGGCGCTCGACGTTGTCGCGCGGGTCGAGGAATCGCTGCGCACACCGATAAGTCTGCGAGGACGAGAAGTCAACGTGACCGCGAGCATCGGGCTGGCGCACGCGGCACCTGGTGACGCGGCAGATGACATTCTGCGGAACGCCGACGTCGCGATGTACAGCGCAAAGGAATCCGGAAGCGCGAGGCATACGGTCTTCGAGCCGCGCATGCACGCAGCCATCGTTGACCGGCTCGAGCTGGAGTCGGAGCTTCGCGGTGCGCTGGAGCGAAACGAGCTTCACCTGCTTTACCAACCGGTCGTGGCGCTGGACACCGGTGTCATTCAGGGCTTCGAGGCACTGTCACGGTGGACACACCGGACGCGAGGAGTACTCGCGCCGCACCACTTCATCCAGCTTGCGGAAGACACGGGACTAATCCTCAGCATTGGACGCTGGGTTCTGAACGCGGCTTGCGAGGAACTCAGCCGGTGGCACAAGCTAGCCGCCGCCGGTGCGGTGGGACTGCACCGCGATCTTCGCATGGGAATCAATATTTCGTGTTCCCAGCTGGAGCATGACAGCTTCGTGGACGATGTGGCGCAGGCGCTGAAGCGAAGCGGAGCACCGGCTGATCGCGTCGTGCTCGAGCTCACGGAAGGAACGCTGATGCGGCGTACGTCCGAAACCCTCGTCAGACTGCACGCGCTCAAGGCGCTCGGCGTGCAGCTCGCGATCGATGACTTCGGGACGGGGTATTCATCGCTCAGCTACCTGCAGCGATTCCCGATCGATGTCCTCAAGGTGGACAAGGCCTTTGTGGAGGGAATCGCACGCGGCGGCGCCGACGGCGCTCTTGCGCGAACGATCCTTGCGCTCGGCGAAATGATGCACGTTCGCACACTCGCCGAAGGGATCGAAACGCAGGAACAGTGCGATGCACTGGCAGCACTCGGCTGCAAGTTCGGCCAGGGGTTCCTCTTCTCGCACCCGATGCCCAGCGACCAGGTGGCGACGTGGGCAGAGGGCCAGACCGCTCGCTGGGCCAGCAGGAGCACCATCAACTCCATCGTCCGGCAGAAGCTTTCCGCCCGGACCGCCTGACTGTAAAGCGGCGTGCGGCGTGACCCGCGTGCGCCGTGACCCGCGTGCGGCGTGACCCTCGTACGGCGTGACCATCGTGCGGCGTGACCATCGTGCGGCGTGACCCTCGCGCCGCTGTCATCGCCGCTGGTAAGTTCATGCGATGACCCAGATACAAAGCACTGAACTACTCGGACTTGCCGGCCGGCGCGCGCTCGTCACCGGGGGTTCGCGCGGGATAGGCGCGGCGATCGTTCGTCTTCTCGCCGCAGCCGGCGCGGATGTGATGGTCGGTTACCGCTCGAGATCGGGCGACGCCGAGTCGGTCGCGGCCGAGGCGAGGCAGCGAGGGGTTCGAGTAGTAACGCATGCCGCCGACATCTCCACAGCTGAAGGAGCAGAGGCGCTTGTCCAGGCCACGGTCAGCGAGTTGGGGGGACTGGACCTTTTCGTCGCCAACGCCGGGATCTGGCCCACGGAGGACGTCAGCCTGGAGACGATGCGGCCGGACCGCTGGCACCACACGATGCGGCAGAATCTGGACTCCATTTTCTTCACGACGGCAGCGGCAGCGCGCGTCATCACGCGTTCAGGCCGGATTGTGCTCATCTCCAGCACAGCGGGGCAGCGTGGCGAAGCATTCCACGCAGATTACGCGGCTACCAAAGGCGCCGTGATCTCAGTCACCAAGTCGCTCGCGGTCGAGCTCGCTCCGAAGGACGTCACGGTGAATTGCGTAGCTCCGGGCTGGGTCGATACCGAAATGGTGGCAGATGCGATAACGCTAAATGGCATGGAGCGGATCTCGGGCGGGATTCCGCTCGGACGGATCGCGCCGGCGGATGACATTGCGGGTCCGGTCGTGTTCCTCTGCTCTGCCCTGGCGCGGCATATAACGGGTGAGATCCTGAACGTGAATGGCGGAAGCGTGCTTTGCGGCTGATCGCCGGCCCGCTGACGACTGGCCGGCGAAGCCGGACGGCGCTACGTTCCACGACGTCCACTCTGGTGAGGAGCAAGACATTGCGTCCAAGGTTTGCGCGACTAGCCGTCCTGAGTCTGGCGCTCGCGGGTTGCGCGTCGGCTTCCACTGTTCAGCGGAACGAAGATCCCGTGATAGTGATGATGAGCGGGAGCAGCAGCCTCCGTTACAACAAGGATGTTCATGTGGTGACAACGCGCCTGACGGGGCCGCCTTCGACGCACTGGGCCCAGCTTCAGGCGGCCTACGCGTCACTCGGACTTCCGCTCACGGCTCGCGACACGGCAGAACACGCACTGGCGGCGCAGAACGCGCAGCTGAGCGGAAGATTCAACAATGCGCCAGTCTCGCGCATCGTGGATTGCGGGATGACACCGTACGGGTCGGAGCGAGCGAATGCCTACAAAATCTGGCTGACGGTAGCAAGCCAACTCCAGTCGGGCGGCATGACGGGCGAGGACACCGACCTGCGTACGAGCATCGCCGCCAACGCGCAGGAACAGACATCATCGACCGCAGCGGTGCAATGCGGCACCACGGGAGTGCTCGAAGCTCAGATTGCCAAGCTGCTCGGCGCGCCCTAGTCCCAGAACACGATAAAGTGAAACACCGCCCGCCGAGTCGTTACCCGGCGGGCGGTGTTTTCAACGTCTGGGCAAACTGTGCCGCCTAGTCCCCGTGTGTCCGCGATCTATCGCGACGGACGTCACGGTGGTCCGCTGCAATCCCGCGATCAGCGGAGCGGATGTTGGCGCGTTCGTTTGCGATGCGCGCGCGGTCCGACGCCATCTCGCGCCGCTGGGCAGGCGTGGAGTTGGTACCGTACATCGACCGGTCCGCTTGCAAGTCGCGGACGTTGGCGCTCACTGCACGTCTGTTGCGCTGCACCTTGTGCAGATCCTTCACTATGTCGCTTCTGTCGTGCCGTATATCGCGCTGCGGGTTGCACTGATTCGTGTGCACCGCGCACCATGCATTCTGCGCAGCCGTACGCTGCGTACCCTGTGCACGGGCTGAAATCGCGCCAAGTGAAAGTGCCGTGGCCGCAGCGGCCGCCATCATTCCGTATCTCACGATCGTATCCCTCGCTTCGTCAGGTTCACGCGCCCAAGCGGCGCCACATGGTTGACGCCAGCTGGAGGCGTTTCGTTAAGCACTGACGAAGTCGTCGATGAATGGGTAGGCCGAGCGCACCCTCTCGACCTCGCCGGGTCGAACATCGGCCAGTCGAATGGACGGGGCGCCGTCGCGATCCGCATCCACCCGTTCTCCCCAGGGATCGAAGGCCGCCGAGCCGCCGTCGTAGGCGAGTCCGCCTCCTGTTCCAGTGCGGTTGACACCCACGACGTAGCACTGGTTTTCGATCGCGCGCGCGCGAAGCAGTGCGTCCCAGTGCGCGCGCCGCGCCGCTGGCCAACTGGCGATGACAGCGATCAGATCGACCTTTCTGGCGACGCCGCGGAACAGCTCGGGGAAGCGCAGGTCGTAGCAGATGAAAGGCGCCACTTTCACACCTTCGATATCGACGATTACTGCAGAATCACCGGGTTCGTAGAACTGGGTCTCGGAAGCGTAGCCGAACAGCTTCTTCTTGTCATAACGCGCGACAAGGGCGCCGGACGGATCGAAGACGAGTGCCGAATTTCGGGCACGCTCACCGGCTTCGCGCCGAGTCGGCATGCCGGCGATGATCCACACATTGTGTTCGCTTGCGAGTCGTGAGAGTCTTCCGGCGCTCGTACCGTCCAGTGGTTCGGCAAAGCCGGCGGTGTCCATGGTGAAGCCGGAGGTGCACATCTCCGGAAGTACGACGAGCGCCGCGCCTTCGCGCTTCCCTGCCGCTACGACGTCGGCGGCGCGATCCATCGACTGCCCGGGATCGTGCCAGCCGATGTCGTACTCACCGAGCGCGACACGAAGCCCGCGGTCGGATTCCGCGCTCACTACAGGCCTCGCGACAGTGCCGCCCGGAGCAGGACACTGCCTTCGGTAACCATCGTCGTATCGCAACTGTACGCGAAGCGGATCGCATTCGCGCAGGTCTCGCCAAAAGCGTCACCTGGTGCGCTGCCGATTCCCGCATCCGCGAGCTGCTCGGAAAGGGCCGCGGCATCGGGAACGCCGAGCCGCACATATGCTGATGGCTCGATTTCGGCCCAGACGTAGAATGCGCCGTGGGGTGCGAAGGCCCGGATTCCCGGAATTCCGTCCAGTGCGTCAAGCATGATCTGGCGCCGGGTGGCGTATTCGGCGCGCATCTCGCGAAGGTGTTCCGTGCTCCCGTTCACGGCGGCGAGCGCACCCCACTGGGCGAGGCTGTTGACGCCGTTGATTGTGCAGCGCAGGAGTTTCGGAATTCTCTCCTTCAGCAATTCCGAGCCAGTCACGATGTAACCGACGCGAAGGCCGCTCATGGCGTGCGACTTGGAGAACGAGAAGATGCTTATCACGCGATCCGCGTAATCGCCTGCGAGCGCGCCGATCGACGTGTGTGACCATGGCTCGTACACCACGTCCTCGTAGGCTTCGTCGGAGATTATCCAGAGATCGTTGGCGCGCGCGAGCTCCACAATCTCGGCGAGCCGTTCGCGCGGCAGCATTGCGCCCGTCGGATTGTGTGGCGTGTTGAGGAATATCGCGCGCGTCCTGGGAGTGATCGCGGCCTCGATCCGGTCGGTGCGATATTCGAACTCATCAGCGGCTGAAAGCTCGACGCCGACCGGTACTCCTCCGGCCATCCGGATGTTCTCGACGACCTCGGTCCACATCGGATCGGGGACGATCACCTCGTCATCCGGCGTGAGCAGCGCTCCGAATGTGACATACAGCGCATGCATGGCGCCGTTCGTCACGAAGATGTCGTCCGCTGTTACACCGTCGATGTGGTTCTGCTCGCGAACCTTCTTCGCGAGCGCGTCGCGGAGCTGTGGAATGCCGTTGTTCGGGATGTAGTGGGTCTTGCCGGCCGTCGCCGCCGCCGAGATTGCCTGAAGCACTGGCTGGGCAACGGCGAAGCTCGGGTCACCTGACTCGAAACGATACACCCTGGTACCGGCTGCCTGCGCCTTCAGAAGCTGCTCGCGGATGAGGACGATCTTGCCCAGCGATATGGCGTCGAGGTAGTGCGGAGCGGCGAGCGACGTAGCTGGGCTCATGAGTTCCGTGTCGAGCATCGGGGCATATCCTTTTTTGAGAAACCGAGTGAATTGGACGTGGCGCGAAAAAAAAATGCCCGCCTGACGGAAGCGTCTGGCGGGCATCGGAGTGAGCAGACTACAACAGCCTCACGCATGCAACGTCCAGAGCCCCGGGCGGGACCGCGGCTTGTGCTTGCTGGCAATTGTGAGGGAGGCTGCGAACATTCGAGCGGTAAATTGGGAGGAGTAGTACCGACAGTACGCTAGGCGCCGCGCAAAAGGTTGTCAACGGCGCGAGATTATCTTCACGCGAATTGCACACTCTCGCCTGCCGGAATCCGAGCCCTTGATCACAAATCCGCAGACCCATTCCCCGTCGCCCCCTCATGCTGTGGTGATCGGGGGCGCCAATATCGACATCAAGAGTCGATTTCACGGAGCGGTGACAATGGGCACGAGCAATCCGGGCTTCACGATCGCGCGAGCAGGAGGTGTGGCCCGTAACATCGCCGAGAATCTGGCGCGGCTGGGGGTTGCGACCGAGTTCGTGTCGGCCTTTGGCGCGGACATGAACGGCAACTGGCTGCGATCGGAAACCGAGGCGGCCGGAGTCAGCGTGAGACATTCTCTGGTTTCGCGAGGAGCGACCGGATCGTACAGCGCGGTTCTGGACCGAGGTGGAGAGCTCGTGGTGGCAGTCTCCGCGATGGAAATTCTCGACGCGCTGACACCACAGGTGGTGGACAGTATCGAAGCGCTCATCAGCTCGTGCGCGCTGCTCGTGCTCGACTGCAACCTGCGCGAAGAGACTCTTGTGCGCGCGGCAACTGTTGCGCGCGATGCAGGTGTAGCAGTGCTGGTGGATACGGTGAGCGTTACCAAGAGTGTTCGAAGCAACGCCGTGCTTGATGCGGGCGTCGAGGTGCACACCATCAGCCCAAATGTCGCTGAGCTCGCGATTCTGGCTGCTTGTGCGGGCAATCAGCAAGCGGATCTCGCGGACGCAGCGGCGCGATTGCACGAGCGTGGAGTGAGGCACGTGTGGATTCGGCGCGGTGAAGCGGGCAGCCTCATGAGCAGCCGACGCAATCACGAAACCATGGTGGAAGAG
>JALYYT010000340.1 GCA_030946285.1 Gemmatimonadota bacterium | reverse complement strand
CGGCTCACCACCGTCTGGCGATGCCGGATGGATCGCTTGCCGATATAGTCGAAGATCACCAGGTCACCGGCAACCTGCACGTGCGACTTCTTGAGAGTAGTCAGGCCGAACGTGCCGTTCTCCCTGGCATACCGATCATTGCCGATCCGGAAGAATCCGTCTGCGAGAAAGCGCACGATACCGGCGCATACGCGTGAATGAGTGAGCTTTCTCTTGGAAAAATCGAGGTACACCTTCCGCCTTATCGCTGGAAGGTCGCGGGCCATCTGGCGCACCCTGTAGTACTTTCGCGTCTGTCCCCGCTTGACTGCGTTGGGATGGTAGCGATACTGCTTGCGCCCCCGCGCGTCGAAACCCCACGCCTGAATTGCCGCGCGCTCGCTGGCTGCGATGTGAACGTCGGTCCACGCCGGGGGTATCGCGAGTGCGTCGATCTGCGCGACACGTGCGGCGCCGACCGCCTTGCCGTTCGCGCTGGCGTAGGTGAATCGTCCTCTCTGCTTGCCCTGCCTCACCAACCATGTCTGGCGCATGCGGGCCGACCAAGCAAGAACATTGCCTCGCAGCATTCTGTCCCCGGGGCGGGCCGATAGGAACGCTCCGGTGACGCTTATATTCAGCGCATGTCATTCTACGACTTTCTGACCTTCGAAGTGGCCGACCGGATCGCCACCATCACGGTCAACCGCCCCGACAAGCTTAACGCCCTCAATGCCGGAACCATCGCCGAGCTCGGAGCCGCAATTGACGACGCACGCGTGCGTCAGGACGTCGGCGGAATAATTCTTACCGGCGCGGGACGAGCGTTCATCGCGGGCGCAGACATCAGCGAGCTGCAGGGCCAGTCGCCTTTCGTCGCAAAGGGACGTGCACGTGCCGGACAGGAAGTGTTCCGCCGCTTCGAGATGTGCCCGAAGCCGGTCATCGCCGCAGTCAACGGCTTCGCACTCGGCGGCGGCTGTGAAATCGCAATGGCCTGCCACATCCGGATCGCCTCCGAGCACGCCAAATTCGGTCAGCCGGAAGTGAAGCTCGGAATACTGCCAGGCTACGGCGGTACGCAGCGACTCCCCCGGCTCGTCGGCAAGGGACGCGCGCTGCAGATGCTGATGACCGGCGAGATGATCGACGCGGAAGAGGCGCTACGCATCGGCCTGGTCAACCGCGTCGTGCATGCCGCCGAACTGCTCGGTGCCGCGCAGATCCTGCTGCGCCAGATCATGCAGAATGCACCACTTGCCGTTGCACTCTGTATCGAGGCCGTCGATCGCGGGCTCGGCATGACGCTCGAGGAAGGACTCACGCTGGAAGCGAATCACTTCGGGCTGCTCGCGGCGACGGATGACATGCAGCAGGGTATGACCGCCTTTCTGGAGAAGACGCCGCCGAACTTCTCCGGCCGCTGAGCCGGTACGGTTACCGAAACAGCCGGCAGAGTCGTGATCGCCGCACCTGACCGCGGATAGAATCCTCGAATGGCACTACTCGAGACGCTCGCGCTGCGCGACTTCAGGAACCTCGAGCGTGCGGAGCTCGAGATTCCGCCCGCCGGCGTCGTCATCATCGGCGACAACGGACAGGGGAAGACGAACATTCTGGAAGCGATCTACTATTTCCAGCTGCTCCGCTCGCTGCGCGGCGCGAGGGATGCGGACCTTGTGCGATTCGGCGCGCCCGCATTTCACATTCACGCGACGATCACCACGAACGGCCGCCACGAGCTTTCGGCCGCCTTCAGTCGTGGACGCAAGAAGGTCGTCGTCGATGGTGCCGAAGCAAAAAGACTGAGTGTCGCGCTGGGATCGCTGCCGGCAATTGTCGTTTCTCCGCGGGACGTGGAACTCGTGAGTGGCTCACCAGGTGAGCGAAGGCGATTCCTCGACGTCGCACTGGCACTGACTTCCGCGCGTTATCTGCACGCGCTGCAGAAGTATCGCGGAGCGCTCAGCCGCCGCAACGCGGCGCTGCGCGGCGTTGCGCGCGGGACTCAATCGGAAGAAAGCGTCGCCGTATGGGAGCCGCCGCTCGCCGAAAGCGGGGCTGTGCTGCTGGCCGAGCGCGTGTCGTGGATGAATGCGCACGAACGCGAATTCTCCCGCCTTGCCCGCGCGATCGGCGAGCGCGAACCGATGACCATGCGCTACGTGACGTCCATCATCAATCCCGGCGACGCCGAGCACGAGCTTCGTGACGCGCTGGAACGTGGGCGCGAGCTCGACATTCGCCGCGGGATAACTCACGCGGGTCCGCACCGTGACGACGTCGCGCTGCAGATCGGCGACCACGATCTCCGTGTGTTCGGCTCAGGCGGACAGCAGCGCACTGCGGCAAT
>JALYYT010000294.1 GCA_030946285.1 Gemmatimonadota bacterium | reverse complement strand
GAACATTCTTCCGGGCGAGCCCATCGCTCTTCTTCAGGAACGGTTCGCGCCCGTGTACTTCATGCATCGCTTCGCGTTGAACTCGTTGTCGAAGACGATCGGCGGAATGGAGTATAGCAACGCCACTCGCGGCGACGGCCAGCAGGAAACGCGTCCTATCGCGGGGTCACGGCAGCGCGCGGCGCTGCACCAGCTGCTTTCGGCGCTGCAGCCGGCAGAGCTGGCCATTCCCGATACGGTCATCACCCTTCTCGGTCCGCGGCCGTCCGGTTTTCGTGGTTCAGTGGAGCTGTTTCGCAGTCGCTCCGAGCCTGCGTTCGATGATCTGGGAGCAGCGCGCACGCTGGCTCAGATGATCGTTGATGGCGTGCTGCAGACGCAGCGCGCAGACCGTCTGGTGCAGTTCGCCGCCCGCGACCGCGATGCGCTGACGCTGGGCGAGACCATAGATTCGCTTGTGGCCGTGACGTGGCAGTCGCGCTCAGCCGACGGGCCGAAGCTCGCCGCACTGCGCCGCGTGGCGCGACGTGCCGTCGTGGACCGCGTGATGGCGCTTGCCGCGGATACGGACGCCGACCCCGAAGCTCGCGCCATCGCTGATCTCAAGCTGTCGCGGCTCCGGCAGACCGCCGGGCGCAGAGCGACAGATACTTCACCCGCCGGCGGAGGAGACGGCGAGCGTGCGTCGTGGATGGCCATCTCCGGCGATATCGGCAGATGGCTCGACAGACACGAACTGCCGCAGCCTAGCAAGGCGCTGGTCGCACCTCCCGGGGACCCGTTCGGAATGGATCCGTGACGGTGCCGGGATGTAACGTTGAAAGGAGAATGACAATGAGATTACTCCACGGAGTGGGCGGGTTGGCGATTGTGCTCGCGCTGGGTGCTTGCGCCGCAAGCAATTCCATGAATGGGCCGGTTGCGACCGCGTACGCCACGGTCGAGGACGCTGCGGGCCACCGCATTGGCGTTGCCGCCTTCGGACAGGATGCGAGTGGAGCAGTCAACGTGCGGATGCTGGTGCACGGGCTGACGCCGGGAATGCACGGCGTGCATGTGCATGCGACAGGGTCGTGCGTTGCGCCCGGCTTCACGTCGGCTGCTGGTCACTTCAATCCCGGCTCGACTCACCACGGGCTCAACAATCCTCTCGGACCGCACGCCGGTGATCTGCCGAACATGAATGTGGACGCCGCAGGCAATGCCGACTACAACGCGACGACGAGACATTTCTCACTGACGACGGGGAGCAACAGTGTGTTCGACGCGGATGGAAGCGCGCTGGTCGTTCACGCGGGTCCGGACGACAACGTGAGCGACCCTGCCGGAAACTCGGGCGCGAGGGTCGCCTGCGGGGTAATCCAGTCGGGTATAGCGCCGAACTGACGCTTTTTCGTAGAAACTTTTCCAATCTGTTACAGCGATGAAACGATCGTCCATCCTGGCGGCCGCGGCTCTTCTCGCCGCGGCCGCATCCTTTCCCTGGCATGCGGCTGAGTCACAGCAGGCAGGGCGCGAATTCACACACGCGGACACGCTTCGAGGCAGCAACACTCCGGAGCGCGCGTGGTGGGACGTGACCTTCTACGATCTGCACGTGAGAGTGAGCCCTTCAGACAGCAGTATCGTCGGTCGCAACACTATTACCTACACCGTCGCGGCACCCGCGCGCGAGATGCAGATTGACCTGCAGCAGCCGCTCGAAGCCGACAGTATTGTGCAGGCGGGCAGCAGGCTCGCATACCGGCGCGACGGAAACGCGCTCTTCGCCACGCTGGTTGCGCCCCAGGCTCGCGGCCAGTCACGATCGCTGACAGTGTTCTATCATGGGCGTCCGCGTGTCGCGAAACACGCGCCGTGGGACGGCGGATTCGTCTGGACGACCGACAGTACGGGCCGAACCTGGGTCGCGACGGCGGTCGAGGGTCTAGGCGCGAGCGCGTGGTGGCCCAACAAGGATCTCGAGGCACAGGAGCCTGACAGCCAGCGCATCTCCATAACAGTGCCGGACCCGATGATCGACGTCTCGAACGGACGTCTCCGAAGCACGGTGCACAATTCGGACAACACGACGACGTACGAGTGGTTCGTGGCCGATCCCATCAACAATTACGATGTGGCGGTCAACGCCGGCCAGTACGCGCACTTCGGCGATACGTACGCTGGAGAGGCAGGAACGCTCTCGCTGGACTACTGGCCAATGCAGTACAACCTCGAGCGCGCAAGAGCGCAGTTCGTTCAGGTAAAGCCGATGCTCGCGTGCTTCGAGCACTGGTTCGGTCCTTATCCGTGGTACCGCGACGGCTACAAGCTCGTGGAAACTCCGCATCTTGGAATGGAACACCAGAGCGCGGTCGCCTATGGAAACCGTTACGAGAACGGATACCTGGGACGCGATCTTTCCGGTACGGGGCTGGGACTCAAGTGGGACTTCATCATCATCCACGAGAGCGCGCACGAGTGGTGGGGCAACTCCATCACCGCGCAGGATCACGCGGACATGTGGATACACGAGAGCTTCGCGAACTACGCCGAGAACCTGTATACCGAGTGCCAGCAGGGAAACGCGGCCGGCGCAGCGTACGTGATCGGAACTCGAAAGCTGATAAAAAACGATCGCCCCATCGTCGGACACTTCAATGTGAACGATGAAGGATCCGGCGACATGTACTACAAGGGCGGAAACATGCTTCACACCATCCGCCAGATCGTGAACGACGACGAGAAGTGGCGCGGAATCCTTCGCGGCCTGAACAAGGAATTCTGGCACCGCGTCGTTTCCGGGACACAGCTCGAGCAGTACATCAGCTCACACGCGGGGCTGGATCTGAGCAAGGTATTCCAGCAATATCTCACGACGACGGTGATCCCGGTGCTGGAATACCGGATCCGCGGAGACACGCTGTCATATCACTGGGTGAACGTGGTGCCGGGATTCGCGATGCCGGTGAAGGTGTCGCTCACCGATGGTGCGACGACGTTCATCAATCCCACGGAGCAGTGGAAGACAGCGACGCTCGGTCTCGCTTCGCCGCAGACGTTCCACGTGGACGAGAACTTCTACGTCAGCTCACGCAACACTGACCAGACCGTGGTCACACGCTGAAAGCAGAAGGGGGACGGAAGCAATGCGCTTCCG
>JALYYT010000293.1 GCA_030946285.1 Gemmatimonadota bacterium | reverse complement strand
GCTGTGGGTGGTCGCCCTGGCCAGTCTCATCGCGATCTTCATGCAGGTTCTGGCTGCCCGCCTCGGACTGGTGACCGGGAAGGATCTGGCTCGGGCGTGCCACGACTGGTTTCCGAAATGGACCCGGTACCCCAACTGGATCTCCGCCGAAATAGCGATCGGTGCGTGTGACCTTGCGGAGGTGCTGGGCAGCGCGGTCGCGATCAACCTGCTCTTTCATATCCCGATCTTCTGGGCCGTTCTGATCACGGGCCTGGACGTACTGCTTCTTCTCGTGCTGCAACGGTTCGGGTTGCGAACCATCGAGGCGGTGATTCTCGTGATGGTCGCCACCATCGCGGTCTGCTTCTTCGTCGAGCTGTTCGTTCTGCCGCCAACGATCCCGAATTTTGGCGAGATGGGACGCGCGATCATCGAGCCGTCGCTGGCACAGGCGGGAATGGCGACGGTCGCGATCGGGATAATCGGCGCCACCGTCATGCCGCACAATCTCTATCTGCATTCGGCACTGGTCCAGACGCGCGCGGTCAAGAAGACCCGGGCCGGGATCAAGAACGCAATCAAGTTCAACACCATCGACTCCGCGCTGGCGCTCGGCATCGCCTTCTTCATCAATGCCGCGATTCTGGTTCTGGCGGCCACGGTTTTCTTTGGAAAGACGAGCCTTGTCGTAGGCGGCGTTACGTATCTCTTCAATGGCGCAACCGACTGGATTCGCGTTGCGTACCTGACACTTGCCCCACTGCTCGGCACTGTCGCCGCCAGCACACTGTTCGCTGTCGCGCTGCTCGCAAGCGGTCAGAGCAGCACGATAACCGGAACGATCGCCGGCCAGGTCGTGATGGAAGGTTTTACGCGCTGGAAGATGCAGCCCTGGCTTCGCCGGCTGGTGACGCGCTCTCTGGCCATCCTGCCCGCGATCGCCGTGATCGGCATTCGCGGTGAGGGAAGCATCAACGATCTGCTCGTCCTCAGTCAGGTGATTCTGGCCCTTCAGCTTCCATTCGCGATGTTTCCGCTGCTGCACTTCACGAGTCGGAAGAAATACATGGGCGAGTGGAAGAGTGGCTGGTTCCTGCTGACTGCCGGCTGGGCGAGCGCGATACTCATAACGGTCATGGACGTTTACGGACTCCCGGGTGCTCTGCACGATGTGACGGCGATGTTCCACCGTTGACATGCCGAAAAAAAGAGGGCCGGCGATGAGCCGGCCCTCTTTTTTCGAGATGGATTCCGCTACGCGCAGTGCTGGTCGAATGCCTGCGTCAGATCCGCCGCGATAGCGTCGGAAGTGCGACCCTCGATCTGGTGCCGCTCGAGCATGAACACTACCTGGCCATCCTTGAGCAGTCCGATCTGCGGGGACGAGGGCGGGTAGCCGATGAAATAGCTGCGCGCACGCTGCACGGCATCCACGTCCTGGCCCGCAAATACCGTCGTGAGAGCATCCGGCTTCTTCCCGTTCGTGATGGCCTTGGCGACCGCCGGACGTGCGTTGCGCGCTGCGCATCCGCACACCGAGTTGACGACAACGAGCGTCGTGCCCTTTCCGTCCTTCAGCTTCGCGTCCACCTCTGCAGCGGTACGCATCTCTTCAACACCCAGCCGCGTGAGCTCCGCGCGCATCGGTGTGACCATTCTTTCATCGTACATGTATTGGTTCCTCGCAGGTGATTACTAAAGATAAGCTAGTCACCGGCGCGGCGACCGATCCGTGGCGAATCGCCCGGGCCGCCGGGGCCGCCGGGGCCGCCCTGATGCCCGCGCTTGCGCTCTGCATGTATCTCCCGCCTTCTCACATACTGCGCCACGCCGCCAAGGATCAGCGCAAAGACGCAGATCATTCCGAACCGCGTGAGAAAAGTGGTTCCCGCCATTGCGGGCCAGTCGCCGTAGACCGCGCGCCCGGTTCCCCACCGCTCTCTGCCGGCGGCGATAAGAGCCAGGCTCAACAGCGATTCCACCGAGGATTCAACGAGTGCGAATACCGGTGCACGCCAGATCCACTGGTGAAGCGGGAACGCCGAGAGATGTATGGTTGCGAGCGCCAGGAGAATCACCGGCACGGCGATGAAAGTGCCGACGAACGAATGCCAGTCGAGCTGCTCGCCGTGAGCGTTGGAGATCACATGCAGCGTGCGCACCACCACTCCGGCAATGATCGCCATCTCAACCAGAGAGCAGGCGATACGATGCCAGACGCTCCGCGGAGCGTGTTGGTAGTCGGTTCCCTTTCCTACCTTATCCAATGTCCGAGTCGTGACCAGCGGATGTCGGTTATCCACGGCAACGGTCGGTCGGAGTCATCCGCGTTGTACGAGAAGTACACGAACATCGGTCTTCCGCGCACGTTGTCACGTGGAACGAAGCCCCAGTACCGGCTGTCCTTGGAATCGTACCGGTTGTCGCCCATCATGAAGAAATGCCCGGCCGGTACAACAATAGGACCCCAGTTGTCGTGCATTGGTTGCGCGGGAGCGGCACCGAACCGGGACGCGGCGAGCGCGTACTTGCTCTGCCAGGCGAACAAGCCATCGGGATAGTCAGGCTGTGCTGGCACCTGAAGCTCGGGCGCGATCGCCGACGCTGGTCGGTCCGACTCCACTCCGTTCACGAAAAGCACCGCGTGACGCATGTAGAGCGTGTCACCACCGGTGCCCACGAGTCGTTTCACGAGTGTAGGTGTCGGGTCATTGCCGCGTGCGGCCTCGTCTCCCTGATACGGAGAAACGAACACCACCACCTCACCCTTCTTCGGATCGCTGTAGCCGGGGACGCGCGAGTCCGTGAACGGAACGTGCGGGCCGTACACCATCTTGTTGACGAACAGCCAGTCGCCAACGAGCAGCGTCGGTATCATGCTTCCCGACGGTATCCGGTAAGCCTCGGCGATGAATGCACGGAAGCCCAGAAAGATCACGACGACAATCGCGAACCCTTTCACGTTCTCCCAAATCACATGGCCCGGCGACTGTTGTGCGAAGGGGC
>JALYYT010000273.1 GCA_030946285.1 Gemmatimonadota bacterium | reverse complement strand
GCTGTGTAGGCTCCGAACGGAACCTTGTTGAACGAGAAGTTGCCTTTCGCATCTGACCGAACCGTGTCGCGGCGGAGCGTCATGAGTGAGCGGATGAGCGAGACGTCGTGGCCAACCGGCGTTCCGGTCAGGTCCATCCCGGATGGATATTCGACTTCCTGACGCGCCTGCAGCCACGCGCTCTTGTCGGAGAGCCACGCCGCGCACGCCGATTCTCGCGCCGCAGACGTAGCCTCATCCAGACTCCATAGTTGAACCAGAACGTTTGCCGCGTTCAAGGTTTCGCCATTGGCCCCTTTCGCGGTCACCTGGCCTGTCACCGTTCCCGATGTGCGCGTGGCCATTCCCTGTGGCGGGTCGTGCCGTTCCGGACTACCGGCACCGCTTTCCTGACCTCGCCCCTTGCGGTCCTGGGCGGTCAATGTCGCTCCGGCGAGCACGCTTATGGCAATTATGCAGGCCGTTCCTGTGAGATACCGGGACATCCGAAAAGGACTGAGGGTGGAGTGAGGAGGGACAAAGTTGGCATCCGTCCACGTTGTGCGCCAGAATCGTTGTGGTTTGGAGCTGATGCGCTCAGGACTCCCCGAACGGGATTGCAGATCCCCCCCGCCGCCACTATTTTCCAAGACTGTCCCCGAATTCGTCGAGAAAACACCATGCACGCCTTCAGCGAAACCCAGAAAGAGTGGCTCCGCCCCAATCTTCCCCCCTTCAGGGCCGGTGACACCGTACGCGTAAACGTCCGGGTAAAAGAGGGTGACAAGGAGCGCGTCCAGGCCTTCGAGGGCGTCTGCATAGCCCGTCGCGGCGCCGGTGTCTCCGCCAGCTTCACGGTTCGAAAGATCTCGAACGGCATCGGCGTCGAGCGCATCTTCCCGCTCCACTCGCCCATGCTGGCCGACATCAATGTCGTCCGCCGTGGCCGCGTGCGTCGCGCGAAGCTGTTCTATCTCCGCGCGCTGACCGGAAAGGCCACGCGCATCAAGGAGCGCAAGGTCAAGCAGCCGAACACGCAGGGCGCGAACGCCTGATGCGCTGGGGCCCTGTGGAGCGTGAATTACGCTCCGCCGGCG
The DNA here is from genome assembly GCA_030946285.1 of Gemmatimonadota bacterium. Lineage (GTDB taxonomy): Bacteria > Gemmatimonadota > Gemmatimonadetes > Gemmatimonadales > Gemmatimonadaceae > Fen-1247. Next base: position 2,794 of record JALYYT010000273.1, on the reverse strand, counting down.
GGCTCCTCCTGGCCGGAGTTGATGAAGTCGGACGGGGCCCCCTTGCGGGCCCCGTTGTCGCATGCGCTGTCATCATGGATCCGGACGCGACCATGATCAACGGTGTCGCCGATTCAAAACAGGTCTGCGCCGCGGAAAGACGGCAGCTCGCGGTCAAGATCCTCGCGCGTGCGCTCTGTGTGGGCCTGGGCGCCGCCTCCGTCCGCGAGATTGACAGGCTCAACATCTACCACGCCAGCACCCTGGCCATTCGCCGCGCGATCGGCAAGCTCCGGTTGGTGCCCAGTCATGTGCTCATAGATGGGAACCCGATCCGCGCGCTGGAAGTAGAACATCGCGCGATCGTCGGCGGCGATGCCACATGCTACAGCATCGCCTGCGCGTCGATCGTCGCCAAGGTCACGCGAGACCGGCTCATGGCCTCGCTCGGCAGGCGCTATCCGGCGTATCTTTGGGAGCGCAACGTCGGCTACAGCACCAGCGCGCACCTGCTGGCGCTGACATCATCCGGACCGACCGTTCACCATCGAAAGAGCTTTGGGCCAGTCGCACAGTGTCAGTTCCAGATCCCCTCGTAGGCGTCATCATGGGCTCGCAGTCGGACTGGGAAACCATGTCCAACGCGGCCAGCACCCTGGAACAGCTCGGTGTACCCTTCGAGACGCGCATCGTGAGCGCGCACAGGACGCCCGACCTGCTCTTCCAATACGCTGACTCCGCCGCATCACGCGGGATCGAAGTGATAATCGCGGGCGCAGGCGGCGCAGCCCATCTCCCGGGCATGTGCGCGGCGAAGACGTCGCTCCCCGTGCTCGGCGTTCCGGTCGAGTCCAGGGCGCTCAATGGAATGGACTCGCTGCTCTCGATCGTCCAGATGCCGGCGGGAATTCCGGTGGGCACTCTCGCGATCGGACGCGCTGGCGCAATCAACGCCGCACTGCTCGCCACCGCGATTGTCGCAAATCGCCACGCGGAGTTCCGAGAGCCGCTGCAGCGCTTCCGATCCGAGCAGACTCAACGCGTGCTCGACATTCCCGATCCGCGCGACAAATGATGCTCTGGATCCTTCGCCGTCTGCTCGGATGGATCACGGGCTGGCGCAAATCATGACGGCTCCTGCCGGATCGCGCACTGACGGGATCGGGCAGCGAGTCGGCATACTCGGCGCAGGCCAGCTCGGACAGATGCTGGCGCTCGCCGGCATTCCGCTCGGCGTTCGGTTCTCTTTCTATTCGCCTGTTGCAAGTCCGTCGGCTGAAGCCGTGGGCCGCGTCACGATCGGTGAATACGACAACGCCGAATCTCTGCGCGCATTCGCTCGCTCGGTTGATGTCGTCACGTACGAGTTCGAGAACGTCTCCGCAGAAGCCGTTTCGATCATCGAATCGGAGTGCCGAGTGTGGCCACCGCGCGATGCGCTCTTTACGTCGCAGGATCGCGCACTCGAGAAGGAGCGATTCACGAGACTGGGCGTTCCGGTGGCGCCGTACCGGCTCGTCGACTCGTTGAACGATCTGCAGGTCGCGATGGATGAGGTGGGTGCGCCGGGCATTCTCAAGACGCGCAGATTCGGATATGACGGCAAGGGACAGGCGCGCATCAATCACCCGGACCACGCGCCGGCGGCGTTCGAGTCGCTTGGCGGATCGTGCCTCGTGTACGAGCGTCTCGTGGCTTTCGAACGAGAGCTTTCCGTCGTCGCGGTGCGCACGGCGGATGGTGTCACGGCGTGCTACCCGGTGGTGCAGAATCACCATCGCGAAGGAATCCTCAGAACTACCATTGCACCCGCGCCCGACCTTGATCACGGCACGCGTGCCGACGCTGAACGGCACGTTCGCGCGCTGCTGGAAGACTTCGCGTACGTGGGAATCATCGCGCTCGAGCTTTTCGATACGGGCGCGGGGCTGCTGGCAAATGAGATGGCACCACGCGTGCACAACAGCGGACACTGGACGATCGAGGGCGCCGAAACGTCGCAGTTCGAGAACCACGTTCGCGCGGTCTGCGGCATGCCTTCGGGAAACTGCGAACCCGTAGGTCATTCGGTAATGGTCAATCTCATCGGTGAGCATCCAGACACCGACGCCGTGCTCGGCGTCGCGGACTCGCATCTGCATCTATACGGCAAGAGCGAACGACCCGGCCGGAAGCTCGGCCACGTGACAGTGCGTTCCTCCACCCGCGAGCGGGCAGCGTGCCAGGCGGAACTCCTCTACATGATTCCGTCCATCTCGGGGTCCGAATCTTGATCAACGGCTCGACTGCCGCGTTCACAACTCTTGCGTTCACATCGCTTCTCGCGATCGTGAATCCGCTGAGCGCAGTTCCGCTCTACGTCACGTCAACTGCGGAGCTCACTGAGAACCAACGGCGTTCGACTCTGAGACTCGCTGTCGCCACGGGAATCATCGCGCTGGTGGCGTTCGGCCTCGCGGGAACCTTTATTCTGCGTTTCTTCGGAATCACGACGTATGCGTTCCGCATCGCAGGTGGGTTGATCTTCCTCGGCATCGGCGGCGACATGCTGAAGGGGAGAAGATCGCGCGATCGCACGGGTCGTGGCGAGCAGGAAGCCGCGGAGCAGAAGTCCGAGGTCGGCATCATTCCGCTCGGGATTCCGACGCTGGCAGGGCCCGGATCCATCACCACCGTCATCACACTCACGGCACAGGCAGATGACAGGCTGCAGCTTGCTGGGCTGTACGGGGCAATCTTCGCCGTGATGATCGTATCGTGGGTCGTGCTCGGGATAGCACCGTACATTGTCAAGCGGGTGGGCCGCACTGGAATG
>JALYYT010000254.1 GCA_030946285.1 Gemmatimonadota bacterium | reverse complement strand
CACGTACAGCGCACTCTGCGTCTCGCGCTGCCGCAGGCGGTTCTCCCCGAATCCGACAGTGAGTGGAAGCATGTCGTATGGACGAAAATCGCGACTCGCGCTCGTGATGATCAGATCGCCCGGCGTGAATCGCGCGTTCGGCTCGACTCCGTAGAACGATACGAGCCATACTGACACCGGACGACCGCCGTAGCGCCGGCCAATCGCGTCAATCTGGACGCGACTGCCTTCCCGCAGATCATGCAGTGCACGATACGAGTCCGGCGTGAGCAGTCTGATGAGCGCCTCGTCCAGCGACGTTGCGCGGATGAGTACCGTTCCGGCGTCGATGTGCAGCGACAGGTCGTCCTGCCGGAGTGAACCGTAGCCCGGTGGAGGCAACGCCTGTCCTGTGGTGTCGCCCTGCAGAACGCCGCTCACTCCCGACCCGGAGATGGCGCTTGCGGTAGTGGCCGGTGCACACCCAACTGACGCGAGCGCAAGCGCGACGACGATCGCCAACCCGAACGATACGTCGCGCACGGTCACGCGGCCGGCTCCACGGCAAGCAGGCCGGCGATCGCCGCGGCAAGCTCATCACGACCTTCTCCCGTCTGTGCGCTGAAAGGGATGATGTGATCCTCTTCGACCTGCAGTATGATCGCGAGATCACTTACCCGTCTGGACACGGCAAGTTTGGACAGCTTGTCCGTCTTGGTCGCGACGAACATTGCAGGCACCGCCACATCGGCGAGGAAGTCGAGCATCTGCCGGTCGTCGTCCGTGGGGTCGTGGCGGACGTCCAGGAGCTGCACGACGCCCTTCAGGAGCGTGGTGCTGCGCAGATACGACTCGATCAGCGGACCCCACTCCGCGGACCGCGACTTCGAAACCTTGGCGTAGCCGTACCCCGGCAGGTCCGCGAGCAGGAACGCGTCGTTCACCTTGAAGAAGTTGATCTCCCGTGTACGACCCGGTGTCTTGCTGACTCGCGCGAAACTCCGGCGCTTGAGAACCTTGTTGAGAAGCGATGACTTGCCCACGTTGGACCTGCCCGCGAACGCTATCTCCGGCAGATTGGATTCGGGACGCCATCCGCCGATGCTCGCGAGTCCGCCGACGAATTCCAGCGACCGTATCACCAGCGGATCGGCTGGACCCCTGATCGTCAGTCCGTCTTTCCGAGCGGGCGGGTGGGCCCGCGGCCTATCGCGCACGCGAAGTCCTCGACCTGACGCACGGTATCGCGATCAGGCTCGGCAAGCTCATCAGTTCGGTCTCACAGTCGCGATCGGCGTCGCACGCTGGCGTTTGCGCGCGACCGGTGTGGCGACGGGAGCCGCTGCGGGCTGACGGAACGCGAGCTTCAACACTTCATCCATCGTCTTCACGGGATGAAAACGGATCGCGTCGCGAACTTCCTGCGGAAGTTCGTCGAGCTCGCGCAGATTGGCGTGCGGGATTATCACCTCGCTCACATGGTTGCGGTGCGCAGCGACTGCCTTCTCCTTGAGTCCGCCGATCGCGAGCACTCGGCCCCGCAGTGTGATCTCTCCCGTCATCGCGATGTCGCCGCGAACCGGCATTCCGGTAAGTGCGCTCGCAACTGCGGTGGCAATGGCGATGCCCGCACTCGGCCCATCCTTGGGTGTAGCGCCATCCGGAATATGAATATGAATGTCGCGCGTGCGATAGAAATCGCTCGCGACTCCGAGCTCGTCTGCGCGCCCACGGACGTAACTCATCGCGGCGGATGCGGATTCCTTCATGACGTCGCCGAGTGTGCCGGTGAGCGAGATCTTGCCACGCCCACGTACGACGCTCACCTCGATCTCGAGCGTTTCTCCGCCGGCCGTGGTGTACGCAAGACCGCGCGCCACGCCCACCTTGTCTTCCAGCGTTGCGAGGTCGCCGTCGTAGCGCTCGACGCCGAGCATTGCGCGCAGGTCCTCGACCGCAACGCGCTGTGCCGCGAGAACATCGCCGTCACCCAGTTCGGCGTGACGGCGTGCGAGCTTGCGTGCGAGCTTGGCGATCTGGCGGTCGAGTTCGCGCACGCCCGCCTCGCGCGTGTAAGAGCGCAGGATCGCCGGAAGCACTCCCGCTTCCAGCTCGACTTCAGTTGAGTCGAGCCCGTTCGCCGCGAGCTGGCGGGGAAGGAGATAACGCCGAGCGATCGCGAGCTTCTCCTGATCGAGATAGCCGGGCACGCGAATGATTTCCATTCGATCACGCAAAGCATCCGGAATCGTCGACAGCGAATTCGCCGTCGTTATGAACAGTGCCTGCGACAGATCGTAATCGACTTCCAGGTAATGATCGTTGAACGCGACGTTCTGTTCAGGATCGAGTACCTCGAGGAGCGCGGCCGCTGGATCTCCGCGATAGTCCAGGCC
>JALYYT010000236.1 GCA_030946285.1 Gemmatimonadota bacterium | reverse complement strand
TCGTCGGCCGACTCTGCTGTAGTTTCCTCCTCGAGGTATACCATGGACGTGGCACCATCAGCCCAGCCACGCGCATCGTCCGCATTCCGTGCGATCGCCAACGCCTCGTGATCGAGGAATTCCAGACAACGCGGATCGAGGGTACCCGTCGACGACCTGGCTGCTCGTCCGGCATCACGCGACGCGCGCGCCGCACTCACAAACGCCAACGCATCGGCCTCCGACCCAAACGGCACTCCTGCACCGAAGACCATTTCGGGGCGCGGCAGCAGCGCGAGCTCCGCCTCCACGATCACGCCGAGGGTTCCCTCGCTGCCTATGAACCAGTCGATGGGGTTCTGTACCAGACCGTAACCCGTGGTGTTCTTCTCCAGCTCGCTCCGCCGGAACGTCACGACCTCACCGGACGCGAGCACGACGGTTATCGCGCGCACATGATCGCGAGTGGCGCCGTATTTGAGTGTGCGCGCGCCGGATGCGTTGCATGCGATTGCGCCACCGATCGTGCACTCGTTTTCACTCGTCGGGTCGGGCGCGAAGAGAAGACCTTCCGCGGCCGCGGCGCGCTTGATATCTCCGACGAGCGCTCCCGGCTCGACTCGCATCATTCCAGGGACTGGCTCGAACTCCAGTATGCGGTTCATTCCACGCATCGACATCACGACGCCCGAATCCGCCACCGACGCACCGGTCGTGCTGGTCTGCGCGCCTGTCGCGGTAACGGAGAAACCGTCGCTGCGCGCGCGACGCAACAGGTCCACAACGTCCGCCACTGTGGCAGGTCGACAGACGCCTTCCGGAAGTTGTCTTAGACCCGACGCGTCCGATGCGTATGCGGCCCGGACGTCGGGATCAGTTTCAACAATACCGCTCACCCGGCCCTACTGACCGCGAAAAGTTATGGCGGTCGCGGATATGACGTCCGGTAGCGCCAGAAGCTCCTCGCGTATCGCTGCCGGCAACTGACCGTCGAGCGAGACGGCCGCAAGCGCTTCCCCTCCCTGCGCCAGACGAGCCTGGTGATACTCCGCGATGTTCACCCCAGCGTCGCCCAGTACCGTGCCGACGCGACCGATGACTCCCGGCACATCATGATTCGTGAGTATGAGGAGCGTTTCCCGTGGAAACACATCCACCAGGAACGCGCCGATGCGAGTGATGCGGAAGTCGCGCTGACCGTCTGCATCGCCCCCGTACGCGACTCCGCCCACGGTGATGTCCTTGAGCCCGCCCGTTAGTCTCACTTCCAGCGCATACGCACCGCTTCGCTCCGTCTCCGACGTAACAGTGAAGGAAAGCTCGATTCCACGTTCCTCGGCCATCGTCCGCGCATTGATGAGATTGAGCCGGTCGTTCTCGACGACGGCATCGAGCGCGCCAAGAGCTGCGGCGGTGACGAGCGCATCTCGTGAGCCGGCGACCGACGCGCCCCCTCGCACCTCGATTCTTCCGACTGCGCTGCTTCCCTGAGAGGCGAGCACTGCGCGTCCGATCGCCGCAGCGCGTCGCACGAGAGTGCGAGCGGCCGCAAGGTCGGTCCAGCGACCCGGCTCGCCGTTCGCTGCATTGAGCGAGCGTGACAGCTCGCCAGTGAGGAGGGCATCGCGCACAGCCGCACATGCATCAACTGCTACGTTGCGTTGCGCTTCAGCGGTGGATGCCCCGATGTGTGGCGTCAGGAAAAGATTCTTCACCTGCCGGAGTCTGCTGTCGGGCGCGAGTGGCTCCTTCGTGAACGCATCTATCGCCCCGCCCGCGAGCCGCCCGGACTCCAGCGCATCAACGAGCGCCTCCTCGTTGACGATGCCCCCACGCGCCATGTTGACGACGATCGCCGATTGCGAGAGGCGTTTGAGCTCCCGCTCGCCGATCATGCCGAACGTTTCCTCCGTGAGCGGAGTGTGCACCGTCACCACATCGCTTTCATCGAGCAGCGCTTCCAGTGAAGCTTCGCGCCGCACGTGCAGTGACACGAACCGTGATTCTGATATGTACGGATCGAAGGCGACGACACTCATTCCGAACGCACGAGCGCGCGCCGAGACCTCGCCACCGATGCGACCGAGACCAACTATGCCCAGAGTCTTTCCGTTCAATTCCGTTCCGAGCAGCGCGGAGCGCGCCCAGGTCGCGGAATGCATCGATTCGTAAGCGAGCGGAAGCATTCGCTTTAGCGAAATGACTACTCCAAAAAAGAGCTCCGCTACCGCAATGGTATTTCCCGCGGGCGCGTTGATTACCGCAATGCCGAGTTCGGTTGCCGTTTCGACCGCGATGTTGTCGATCCCGACGCCGGCGCGCCCGATGACTCTGAGCCGTTTCGCGGCATGAAGGAGGTCAGCGGAGATATGCGTCGCGCTGCGACCGACGATCGCGTCGTAGTCGGCGATCCGGCGAAGCAGCTCATCCCTGGGAAGTGTCGGGACCTCATGGACCTCGATTCCGGGAGCCGCCGAGAGGAGTTCGACACCCTCCGGATCGATTTCGTCCGTTACGAGAACCTTGTAGGCCACGTTCGCTCGCGTTTGGCAGTCGGTTGGTCAGGGGCGGTGCACTGACTCAACCTAACGCGGCAGAGGGCGGATCGTGCAGGAACAGTGTGGGATCGGCGGCGTCTGGCGCCGGCGCGAATCAAGGATCAGCTCAAGGT
>JALYYT010000186.1 GCA_030946285.1 Gemmatimonadota bacterium | reverse complement strand
GATGGCCAGACGGTGAGCAGATCGCGGCATGTGGGTCGGGTGGAAGGAGTTCCGTGTCCTCGAGTGCTGCGGCGCGGTGGCTTTGATAATAAGGTATCGGTCGAGCATGGCTTCCCGCTACAATCGGGGGGTTTCTTGCCCTCCCACAACCACCCGTCCAAGGTTAGTTTGTACGTGCTTCACCTGAAGAATCCGCACGGTGTTTCACCCGGCGAAGGTGACACCCTTCCGAACGACGAGCACAGGATTTCCTTCGAATGAAAGGTACTGACCGCCTCCGGCGGCTTGCATCCTACGCGTTCTTCGCCGCGCTCGCCATCGCGGCTGTCTCCTGCAACGAAGCACATCCCAACACTACTCTCGTTCCCCATTCCGACTTCGGGCGCGAGATCGACTTTCTCTGGGATCGCCTGCTTCTCCTCGGCACGATCGTCTTCGTGCTGGTCGAGGGTGTTCTCATCTTCGTCGTCATCAAGTACCGGCGCAGAGAGAATCAGCCAAAGCCTCCGCAGACCCACGGTAGCACCAAGCTCGAGATAACCTGGACGCTCATCCCGGCGGTGATCCTGGTGTTCATCGCAGTCCCGACCGTCCGCACGATCTTCATCACCCAGGCTCAGGCGGCGCCTGGCTCGCTCAACATCGACGTGACCGGCCACCAATGGTGGTGGGAGTTCAGGTACCCCGAGTACGGAGTCACGACGGCGAACGAGATCTATCTGCCTGTCGGACGCACGGTGAACTTCCGTCTCCGATCCGCCGATGTGATCCACTCGTTCTGGACGCCTCAGCTCGGCGGCAAGCGCGACGTCATCACCAATCGGACGAATTACATCTGGTATACTCCGGATTCCTCCACGGCGAGCAGCGTCTGGAACGGATTCTGTGTGGAGTACTGCGGCAGCTCGCACGCGAACATGCGCTTCCGGGTTTTCACCGTGACTCCGGAGCAGTTCGCGTCGTGGGCAGCAGGACAGAAGTTGCCGGCACAATTCGGAGCGGTTGGTCCGACGCCGTCAGCCAGCGGTCCAACTCCCCCGGCACGCGAAGGCGCCGTGGTTACGAGTCCTGGTGGGCCCAACTCGCCGACACAAGCCGCACAGGCTGCTGCGCCGAAAGTGGCGCAACAGAGCTCGGGCACCCAGGCGGTGGGCGGCACGCAGCCGGCGATTCCGCGCTCGCGGAATCCCGAAGCGAATCCGGGAGCGCAAACTGGAGAAAGAGGAGCCGCTCCAGCGGGAGCCAGTCTCGTCTCGACATCGGGCGGGCTGCCCGCAGGCTACATCTTTCCCCGCGAGAAAATTCCTGATTACGCGGTTCCGCATGCGCCAATTCCGTCCGGGCTAAAGTTCACGCCTGGACTCACCGGCAATGCTGCGCGTGGAAAGCAGGTCTTTTCCAGCTCGGCGTGCATCGGCTGTCATTCCATCGCCGGCAACCCCGCGGCGATGGGCATCACCGGTCCGAACCTTACGCACGTCGGCTCCAGGAGCACGCTTGCGGCGGGTCGCTATCCCAATGCGGCTGCCTACATGGCGCTCTGGATCAAGAACGCGCGCAAGATGAAGCCCGAAGTCATCATGCCCACCCTCGGTCTCGACGAATACGATCCAGTTCTCAAAGCGAAAGTCACAGCGGCAACCGGCGGGCTTACCGATCAGCAGATCGCCGATATCGTCGCTTACCTAACTATACTGAAGTAACCGGAGACAAGACTTGGCGACGACTGCGATATCGACCCCGGCATACGGCGGCGAATACTCGGGCGAACAATCCGGCCTCTGGAGCTGGCTCAGCACAGTAGACCACAAGCGTATTGGTATTCTGTACCTCTACACCGCTCTTTTCTTTTTCATGTTCGGTGGAGTCGAGGCGCTCATCCTCCGCGCTCAGCTCGGCGCACCCAACCAGCACCTCGTTTCCGCCGAGATGTACAATCAGCTCTTCACGATGCACGGGACGACCATGATCTTCCTCGCGATCATGCCGCTCTCGGCCGCGTTCTTCAATTTCCTGATTCCACTCCAGATCGGCGCGCGCGACGTGGCGTTCCCGCGTCTCAACGCGTTCAGCTACTGGGTCTACCTTTTCGGCGGAATCTTCATCACCGTTCCGATTCTCTTCGCAGTCGCCCCGAACGGCGGATGGTTCGGCTACGCTCCGCTCACCACCAAGCCGTATTCACCGGGCGTCAACATCGATTTCTGGGTGATCGGCTTGCAGATCCTCGGCGTCTCTTCGCTCGCGGCCGCGTTCAACTTCCTGACGACGATCATCAACTTGCGGGCGCCAGGCATGACGCTCATGCGGATGCCGATGTTCACCTGGATGGCGTTCGTAGTGCAGTTCCTTCTCGTCCTCGCCTTCCCCGTCATCACGATCGCGCTCGTCTTCCTGCTCTTCGACCGGTTCTTCGGAACGAATTTCTACAACACCGTGAGCGCGGGAGCCGATCCGCTGCTCTGGCAGCACCTGTTCTGGATCTTCGGACACCCGGAGGTCTACATCCTGATTCTTCCGGCATTCGGACTGGTGTCCGAGGTCCTGCCGACGTACTCGCGAAAGCCGTTGTTCGGCTATCCTGTGATGGTCTACTCGGGAATCCTCATCGCCGCGCTCGGATTCGGAGTATGGGCGCACCACATGTTCGCCGTGGGGATGGGGCCGATTGCCGACACGTTCTTCGGGCTGACGACGATGCTCATCGCGATCCCGACG
>JALYYT010000163.1 GCA_030946285.1 Gemmatimonadota bacterium | reverse complement strand
AGCTTGTCCTTCACGATCGGGCCGCCGGCGCTGAAACCCATGAGATAGCGCTTGTAATTCGGCTTGGTCTGCTTGGCCGCAATCTGGAACGTGTCGAGCGATACCAGGCTCTGATTCTGGATGTCCGCGAACAGGCTGCCATGCCATTCATTCGTGCCCGACTTTGTTACTGCCGTGATTATCGCGCTGGCCGCCTTCTGGTATTCCGCACGAAAGTTGTTCGTGATGACGCGGAATTCCTGAATCGCGTTTCGCGGAAATGGATTTCCGCGGCTCGCGTCCTGCCCAGCGACACCGCCCGTGATTATGTCGTTCTTGTAACTGGCGCCGTCGATGAAAACGTTGATCTGCTCTGCCGGAAGCGCTCCAGCCGAGAAGGTCTTGCCCGTACCGTTCAGTCGGTCCTGGGTGACCGTGACGCCAGGAGCGAGCTGCGCCAGATCGAGAAAGTTGCGGCTCGGTGTGGGCAGATTGTTCACCTGCGCCTGCGTCACATTCATGCCGACTTCCGTCGAGCGTACGTTGCCGCCGGTACCATTCGCGGCCGCAGTTACCTGCACCTCCGAAAGTCGTGTCGTGACGGCTTCGGAGCTCAGATCGAGGCTGAGCGTCTGTCCCACGAACAGGCTTACTCTGCGTGTCTGGGGAGCGAGGCCCATCGCTCGCAGTGTCACATCGTACTGGCCCGGAACGAGCCCGCCGATGTAGTAGAAGCCGTTGGCATTCGTCGTGGTTCCACGTAGCGCGTTCGTGCCGACCGAGCGAGCGCCCACTTCAGCGCCACTCACCGGGCCGCCACTCGAATTGCGAACGTAGCCACTGAGCGACGCGGACGAGGTCTGCGCGGCCGCTGGAGCAGCAAATCCCGCGACCGAAGCCGCCGCCAGAAGTGCCATCAGCGTTCTCGCATGGCCACGCCACGCGCAGCGGAATACGCTGGCGAACGGGGTAATCATTATTCGATCTCCTGGTTGGCCGCGGTTGGGTTGGTTTTCCCCGGCGGCGTTCGGGGTGGGGTCTTGCTCGCGCGAGATTCCGCGCCGTGATCAGTTGCTGAACTGGTGCTCTTCCTGGCGCTGGTGCTGGCGCTGGTGCCAAAGCGCGCGCAATCGCTTCCGCAGGATCCGCGGACCACAAGAATGCTCGGAACTATCTGGCGCGATTCGCCGCCATCATGTGCTGCATCGGCGCCTGACCTGGTTTCGCTCAGCCGGCGGACGAGTACAGAAGTGGCGAGCGCGCCCAGCGCTTCGACATCTACGCGTACGGTCGTGAGAGTGGGCGACACGTAGCGTGCAGTCGGTATGTCATCGAAACCGGCGATCGCGACGTCTTCGGGTACACGTAATCCACTCTCACGCACCGCGGCCATCGCGCCGAGCGCCATCATGTCGTTCGCCGCGAAGATCGCCGTTGGCGGAATCTCGCCACGCATGAGGACGGCCGCGGCGCTGTGCCCGCCCGCTTCGGTGAAGTCGCCACGCGTTCGATACTCGGCGCGAGACTCCAGACCGAGGCGTTTCATGGCTTCGCCGTAACCTCGCTCACGCTCGGCCGAATCCTCATTGTGCTCTGCGCCAGCAATGAACGCTATTCGCCGATGGCCGAGCGACGCGAGGTGTTCCACCATCGCCACCGATCCGCCGAAGTTGTCCACGGCGAGTGCATCCACGCGCATGCCGCCCGGCGTCTTCACCGGCGCGCAGTTCACGAGCACCGTCGGAATCGTGTGCGGAAGCGCCTCCATGATTCCCTCGGCCGGGAGGTCGGGCGCCATGACGATCAGCCCATCCACACGCCCATGCATTGTTCTCAATGCCTCGCTCATTCCACGGGCTCCGTGGTGCGAGCTGGACACGAGGAGATGCCGGCCGTGCTGCTGCGCCGTGCGGTCAATGCCACGAAGAAGCTCGGAGAAGAACTCTCCGTGCAGATCGGGAAGGACCACTCCGAGCGCAGCCGTGCGGCGCATGCTGAGTGAACGCGCGGAAGCGTTGGGAGTGAAGCGGAGCTCTCGCGCGGCTTCGAGAATCCGCTCGCGCGTCGGCTCGAGCACCGGCGCGCTTCCATTGAGTACGCGAGAGACGGTCGCGACGGAGACACCCGCAACGCGAGCTACATCCCGTATGGTCGTCGCGTTGCCGTTACTCCGCGATCCCCTGATCGGCCTCTCCCCCATCCGCGATTTCTCCGGCTGAAGCAGCGATGTAAGCGGTTTCATGCAAGTACGACCGCCATGAAACCGCTTACGCGTTCCCGAAAGTGCGGCGTTGCTGCCCGGGCGTCAAGAGGAAGTGTTGACACGGTCAATACAATGGGTTAAATAACCAACTGGCTATATAACAATCAGCTTATATGTCAGTATCTGCTTCAGGTCTCGATTCCACCTTCGCCGCGCTGGCCGACCCAACGCGTCGGGCCATCCTTGCGCGGCTCGCCTCTGGCGAAGCAACCGTCACCGAGTTGGCACAACCGTTCAGCATGAGCCAGCCGGCGGTATCACGCCACCTCAAGGTCCTTGAATCCGCCGGCCTGATCTCGCGCAGCCGCGAGGCACAGTGGCGTCCGGCGCGGATCACGCCAGGCGCGCTCCGGGAGGTCGCTGAATGGATTACCCAATACCGAATGTTCTGGGACGCACAGCTCGACAGCCTGAACGACTACCTCACAACGATTCAACAAACGGAGACTCCCGATGTCCGCACCGACAGGTAACGCCGCCGCCACTTCCTTTCCGTCAGATACCGAGCTGGTCATCACGCGTGTTTTCGACGCCCCTCGCTCGCTCGTGTTCGATGCGTGGACCAGGCCCGAGCATCTCGAGAAGTGGCAGATGTCGCCAAAGGACATGACGGTTACGACCGAAAAGTCCGAAATCCGTCCGGGTGGCGAATATCGCGTCACCATGTGGGCACCCGATGGAACGGCGCACCGCCTTCGCGGTGTCTACAAGGAAGTGGTTCCACCGGCCCGGCTTGTCTTCACGCATGCGTGGCTCGACGCCGACGGCAATATCGGAAAGGATACGCTCGTCACCGTCACGTTCGAGGAGCGCGGGACTCAAACGCTCTTCACGCTGCGCCAGACCGGCTTTGGCTCCGTGCCATCGCGCGACGGACACGGCACGGGCTGGAACAGCGGACTCGACAAGCTCGAGGATTATCTCGCTACTCTCGCCCCCACTGCTGCCTAGCGCGTCTTCAACCTTCCAGCGGCGCCAGCACCGAACGAATTTCACCAACAGGATATTCGAACAGCGCGAGCTGATCAGTACCTGCAAAGAGATCGGCGAAATCCGCGGGCCTGAACGCGCGCGCAAGACGCTCGGCGTAGCTCGTGCGCAGCAGCCGGACATAGTACTCGGCGTCGTAGTCCCGCACTTCTCCTGTGACAGTGTCCTCTGGCGAGGACGCTGTCACTGCGCTTTCTCCGTTCTGCTTCCGATAGACTCGCACCCGTTCACCAGTCCCCCACTCGGTCCGTCCGGTAAGCAGCACCGCCTCGTACGGCCCTTCACGCCGCTTCTTTCGCGTTGCCAGGTATTCCGCAGGCGATTTGGTCAGCCTGACCCGCGAGGAGACATCGTACGTGGGAAGCGCGCGCGCTCGTAACGCCGCGATTGTCGTGATGTACACGTCGCGGATGCCAACGATGTCGCCCAGCAGCAGGCGGCGTATCGCGTGTCGCAGAAATATGTCTCCGTAGGGCTCCGACCTGCTCGACCTGAACGCGACTCCCTTGAGCACGAGCGTTCCGTCGTACCGGAGCAACGCGTAGTTCTTGGGTTCATGTGACAACATCGCCGCGTACCGGCCTTCGAACTCCAGCTGCACGAGTGGTGGAAGGAGTCCGCCGACTTCGGTGACGACTCGCCGCTCGTCCGCCTCGGTCCACGATTCCGGTACGGCGAAGTACACGCCGTCAGTATCCGCTTCGAGAAGCGTGACTCCGCGCGCTGCGAGCTCGCGGCACATGAGACCGAGCAGCTCCCTTCCGCGTCGCGTCACCTCGTTCGCCGCGTGGATGTCCGCAAACCGCGTGAGTCCTCCCGCCGCGAGATACCCGTACGCGGAATTCACCACGATCTTGAGAGCCGCAGCCATCGCTTCGTGCGTGTATCGATCTCCGGAACCTGGTGCGGCCTGCCTGCCCTTGAGTTTTGCCTCAAGGCGTCGCTCGACCAGCGTATCCACGAGCGCGAGCAGGGCGCCGAGCCGGTCGCGTTCGGGTCCGATACGATATGCGCGCATGAGCGAAGGATAGAGACTCGCGACGTCGGCCTTCACTATCCTGGTTGCTACGCCTGCCGCGAACAGATGCAGTGCGGCGCCAATGTGCGGCGTGCCGTCGCTTTCCCTGTGCGCGGGGAGAGCAGCGCCGGACCGCAGATACGCGCGCACGAGCAGCGGATCGATTACACCAGTTGCGGCACCCGCATCTGCCAGCCGTTCGTATCTGCGCGGCACCATCTGCGCGAGCGCGAAGGCCGCGCCGCCGAGCAGCCGGGAGATCGCGGCGACTTCCACCACGTCGTCGGTCGCGTATCGTCTTACGCGTTCCGGATCCTTGAGCCAAGTCGTGTATATCAGATCTCCGCGCACATACTCGCGCTCCGGCGATGCGACGCCAAGATGCTTAGCGACCACCTTCAAACCATGACCCGGAAAATCACGCGTGGAGAAATCGTGTCTGCGCACCGCGTCCATCGTATCGATCAGCTCGCGGCCCGGCGCCATGAAGCGTATCCGCCGTCGGTAGGACGGCTCGCGTCCGAACGTTTCGGCTGGAATTCCGCGACGCGCGGCGCGTTGCGTGAGTCCGGAGCCGCGGAGTCTGCCCAGTGACAGGGTGATTCCCAGTTTTCTCGAACGGGTTTGGAGAAATGGAAGATCGAACCCGTGAAGGTTGTGATTCTCGATGACGTCGGGGTCCGCGTCCTTTACGCGCTGCATCAATTCACGGATGAGAGCCGCTTCGGCTTCCGCGCTCTCGTCACTCACTTCGAGGACTTCCGTATCACCGCCATGATAGCGTACTGAAATCATGAAGATCCGGTCGCGGCGTGCATCGAGTCCGGTTGTCTCGAGATCGAACTGCAGTCTCTGCAGACGGTCAAACGGGAGGTCGCGAAAGTATGTTCGTCCCGTCGCTACCAGGTACTGCTCTTCCGGCGGAAGCGAAAGGACGCTCTCCGACCCAAGCTCGGAGATATGCCTGAAGCGCTTTCCCATTCGCTCGGACGCGGCTTGCAGAACCGCGGATGAAAGTGCGAATCCATCGTCAGCGCTTACCAGATGGCGCAGCTCACCGGGACCGTCGAGCTCGCGATGCTCGAACCCGGCCAAGTCTCCGTGCGACAAACGCTGCAAGTCCGCTGCGTGAGCGAGCAGCAGCCACGGCTTGAACCGCTCCGAGTCACGCACGATCGAGCCGGTGTCGACGCTTCGCCGCCAAACGGTTGCGCGGCCGTCCGGAGTCGCGTGCACGGACACGATCCCAGGAGTGTCGTCCCAGCCTGACAGCCATTCTTCCTCAATCGCTTTCATTCACGACCTGCCCGGTGGCCAGTCACGGAAACATGCACTGGGTGGCAGACAATGTGCATTCCCGGATTCCTTGATCACTCTTGCCGACCCACACGGATTATTCAGCAATGCCAGCACAGCTCGAAGGAAGTGTCGCACTCGTAACGGGAGCCAGCAGTGGAATTGGTGCCGCAACGGCGCGTTCACTTGCAGCAGCTGGCGCAACGGTGACGCTCGCCGCCAGACGAGCCGACCGCCTTGAGGAACTGGCCGCCGAGATCAGGGCGTCCGGCGGAAAGGCGTTGGTGCAGGAGACCGATGTGACGGACCGCACGCAGGCTACCGAGGCTGTCGAAGCGACGGTCCGTGAGCTCGGCAGTCTCGACATCGTCATCAACAACGCCGGGGTGATGTTGCTCGGCCAGATAGAAGGTGCGCCGATGGAGGAATGGGAGCGCATGGTACACATCAACCTACTCGGTCTGATGTACACCGCCCACGCTGCGCTCCCACATCTCATCGAAGCTGCCGGTGCCGGCCGCAGAAAGGTCGCCGACATGATCAACATCAGCTCCGTAGCGGGAAGGGTCGCGCGCAGCGGCGCCGGCGTGTATAACCTCACCAAGTTCGGCGTCGGAGCGTTCACCGAGTCGCTTCGTCAGGAAGTGACACGCCGTCACGTCCGCGTCGGTCTGGTCGAGCCGGGTGCAGTGGACACCGAGCTCACCACGCATCTTCGGCCCGAAGTCAGGGAGCAATCGAAGAAGCGGTTCGGAGACATGGAGATCCTCCAGGCCGACGACATCGCCGAGGCGATAGTCTACGTCGTCACCAGGCCCCGGCGCATGGCGGTGAACGAGATACTCATCAGGCCGACAGAACAGGAATTGTAGAAGTCGGCTGCGTCGAAGGCGAGGCTTGAGACTCCGTCGTCCTCGCCGAAGGCGGGGACCCACGGCGCGTCGCTCGAGCATTGACCGTCACGTTGCAGGAGGCATGTCGTCGTCCTCGCCGCAGGCGTGGACCCACGGCGCGTCATTCGAGCATTGACCGTCCGTTGCAGGAGGCATATTG
>JALYYT010000160.1 GCA_030946285.1 Gemmatimonadota bacterium | reverse complement strand
CGCCAAGTTGTGCGGAACGTGTCATAGTGCCAGTGCTCCATGTCACCAACCTGTCTGGGGGCCATCGCGAATACGAGATGACCGTTTTCGACCGTCACTCTGGCCGGACCATACAGACTGTCGGAATAGCTTCCCGCATATCGCTCAAGCGGCAGCGACTGATGCGTGTTCCTCGCTCGCTTGGCCTGGAGCGCACGGTCGTCCGCAGCGCTCACGGAATCGGCCCTGCGCTTCTCGGCCAGCGTCTCCGCGCTCCAATCTTTTGGTGCAGAGCCGAGGTACATGTCGAATACCCTGTACATGAGCGACTCGCGTAACGCCTGGTCTTCAAGATTCGAGAGTACTACAACACCCAGGCGCTCCTCCGGAAGCAGACCCACCATCGCGGACATACCCGACAGATTCCCGGCGTGCGACAGCATCTCGCGCCCGTGATAGTCAGATACGACCCAGCCAATCGCGTAGCTGCGCATGTGCGTCGCCGGGTTGAGTACGCGGTACGCCGAGTCGATGCGAATCGCCAGCTGCGGCGTGTGCGTCTCGCGGAAGTTGCGGGCGCTCACCAGCCTTCGGTTACCAACACGTCCACTGTCCAGCTGAAAACGGACCCACTGCGCCATGTCTGCAGCACAGGAGTTGATGGCGCCGGCCGCGGGGAGTGCATCGATATTGGTGTACGCGACCGTCGTCAGCTTTCCGTCGACTATGGCATGCGGACTGGCGACATCGCTCTGCGATGGGAGTGCCGTGACGGTCGAGTTGGTGCAAGTCATTCCGAGTGGCTGCAGGACGCGGTCCCGAAGCAGCTCCGTCCACGGCTTACCGCTCGCGCGCGCAATCACCTCACCCGCGGCGCCGTACATCAGGTTGTTGTAGCCGTAGTGCGAGCGCAGTCCCCAGGATGGGTGGAGGTAGCGCAGGCGATGCATCAGCTGGTCGGTATCATAGCCATAGCCTCCTGTCCAGAGCAGATCGGCACGCGCAAGTCCGGCCCGGTGAGTGAGCAGATCGCGCACCGTCAGCTCGCGCGTCACGTACGGGTCGGCCAGCTGCAGACCGGGCAGGTAGCTGGTGACGTGATCGTCCCAGCGAACCTTGCCGCTGTCCACGAGCATCGCCATGAGAACACCAGTGAATGCCTTGGTGTCAGACGCGATCGCGAACAGCGTGCGGTCGTCGACTGGGTCCCGCTTTCCGGTGGTCCGTACCCCGTATCCTCTGGACAGCACCACTGAATCATTGCGCACGATAGCGATCGCGATTCCGGGCACGCGCCACTCGCGCATTCCCTTCTGCACGTACGCGTCGAACCCGTCGAGCGGTGAACGTATTGCGGCAACGGCTGCGGCACCGGTTGCGGCACCATTGGCACGGCTGCCTCCCGCAACGGTATCCTGCGCAAGCCCAGGCCTCGCGACAGCGGAGGAGAGCAGGAGGGACAGTGCCATTGCCGACGCCAGCACCGACGGCGTCGCCAGGGCAGCAGGGGAACTGGCCCACGTCTGGCGCGGGGCACCATCGCCGCGGATACTACTGTAATTGAAAGTCATTGCGACTCTATATTACAGCAACTTCCTCCGGTCCGCCGCAACGATGATTCCAGCCACGACGATGCTCAAGCGAATTACGAGTGCCCTGTGCGTTGCAGTCGCCTTCGGTGTTGCGGCCAGCAGCACGCTGGTCACCACCGCGTCAGCGCAGTCCGCCGTACGCACCACCCGTCTCGCGGTTCCCGTTCTCCCCGAACGCGCGGTTCGGCGCGACATCTCACTCGTGCCCGCGATCCGAAAGGCGTACGCCGCGGGGACGCGCGATTCCAGCGGTGCGCCCGGACGGCGGTACTGGCAGCAGCGGGTGGACTATCGCATCAATGCCACGGTCGATGCTCCGTCCGGCACCATCCGCGGCAATGAGGTGATCACCCTGCACAACAGCTCGCCGGACTCACTTCGGCAGATTGTAGTCAGATTGTACCAGAATTATTTCAAGGCCACGAGCCAGCGCAATGACTACGTGACGGACATCACCGACGGTGTCGTGCTGGAGCGGCTCGCGGTGAATGGCAGCGCGATCACGCTAACGGACGCGAAGAGCTACGCCCTGAACGGCACCATCGCGACTGTCACGCCGGCCGCGGTAATCGCACCTGGTGCCGACGCGACCGTCGAAGCCACCTGGCACTTTGTCGTTCCCAGAGTGGACACTACGGAGCGCGGTGAGCGAATGGGACGCTACGACAGCGTTCTATTTCAGGTCGCGCAGTGGTACCCACAAATCGCCATGTACGATGATCTGCACGGATGGGACACTGATCAGTACATGGGGG
>JALYYT010000144.1 GCA_030946285.1 Gemmatimonadota bacterium | reverse complement strand
GTCCGATCGTGCCGACGTTTACGTGCGGCTTCGTGCGCTCGAATTTAGCCTTCGCCATGGTCTAGTCCTTTTGGTCCTGTTGACTCGTTTCCGGTTCGGTGTGGCCAGGATATATCCTGGCCTTACGTCGTATGGGCGGGATGCATCCCGCCCCTGCCTGCGCTGCACGTTACTCCGGGGCCGCGTACGGGCGGGATTCATCCCGCCCACTGCCTGCCCTGCTTCCTGCTCCGGCGCCAAACCCCGCCCTTACCACCGAAAGCTCGCGACCGGGATTGAACCGGTGACCTCACCCTTACCAAGGGTGTGCTCTACCAACTGAGCTACACGAGCGATTCGTCCTGCCTGGCGTAGACATCCCGCCTGTCCAGCTTCCTGCCTTTCCTCAGATCCGTACATTCAGCAAGCGGGAGACGGGACTCGAACCCGCGACATCAAGCTTGGAAGGCTAGCGCTCTACCAACTGAGCTACTCCCGCAACAATTGCGTACAAATGGTGGGGGAAGGATTCGAACCTTCGAAGGCGTTAGCCGGCAGATTTACAGTCTGCTCCCGTTGGCCGCTTGGGTACCCCACCGAGTCCTGCGCGACCATCGCCGTCCGTCTTCACCCGCAGAGCTGACGACCGGAATCGAACCGGTAACCTGTCGATTACAAATCGACTGCTCCGCCAATTGAGCTACGTCAGCTAGGCGTTTCCACGCAAGCCTGGAAAAATACCCTGGATACAGGGCAAGAGTCAACGCCTACGGTAGCTTTTTCCAGCGGGTTCCCTGTGGTCCGTCCTCGATGAAGATGCCGCGGCTCGCAAGCTCGTCACGGATCCCGTCGGCTGCAGCGAAATCCCGCCTGGCGCGGGCCGCGCGTCGCTCCGCCAGACGCTCCTCAACGTACGCGCCAAGTGCGGGATCGTCGCCGACCAGGTCCGGAACGAGGTCGAGTACGCCGTTCACCGCAGCGAAAGCCTCCCGCGCACGTTCCAGCCCATCGACATCGTCCCCGGGCCTGTCCAGCTCGGCGTTCGCGCGACGAATGAAGCTGAACAACGCCCCCATCGCCTCGGGGGCGTTCAGATCATCGAAAAGCGCCTCACGAGAAGCCCGGTCCAGTGATCTGGCAGCCTCACCGAGCTCTACCGTACCCGCTCGCGCGGCGGCCAGCCGCTCCGCGAAGTCGCCCACACGCCGCACCGCCTCGATCGAGCCTTCGAGCGCTTCGGGCGAAAGGTTGAGCTGCTTTCTGTAGTGGGTGGAAAAGATGAAGTGTCGAAACGCCGCGCCCGACACTCCCTGGTCGCGGAGGTCGGCCACGGTCGCCACGTTTCCGACGCGTTTGGCCATCTTGGTGCCGTCAGTGAGCAGGAACTGACCATGGCACCAGAAGCGCGAGAACTCCCGTCCTGTCGCTGCTTCCGACTGAGCTATCTCGTCCTCGTGGTGCGGGAACACCAGATCAATTCCGCCACAGTGAATATCCAGCGTTTCGCCCAGAAACCGGATCGCCATCGCCGAACACTCGAGATGCCACCCGGGCCGTCCCCTGCCCCATGGCGAATCCCACGCCGCGCCACACCTTTCATCCTCCGGCTTCGCCGCCTTCCAAAGCGCAAAATCCTGCGCGTTCTCCTTGGCGTAGTCGTCCTGAGACACGCGCGCGCCACTCTGAATTTCACGCGTGTCGAGTCGCGACAGTTTCCCATAGTCGGGAAACCGGTCTATCGCGAAGTACACCGACCCGTCATCGGCCTCGTACGCAACGCCGCGCTCGACCAGACGCTCAACGAGCGCAATCATCTCCGAAATGCTTTCGGTCGCGCGCGGGTAACGCTCCGCGTCCTCTATGCGCAGATACTTCCTGTCTGCATGGAATCGCTCTGTTACGGGCTCGGTAATCTCCGCGATCGACACACCCTGCTCCGACGCGCGACGGATGATCTTGTCGTCGACATCAGTCAGATTCATCACCTGATCAATCCGCCAGCCGGCCATGCGCAGAACCCTGCGCATGAGATCCTCGAACAGAAAAGTGCGGAAGTTGCCGACGTGTGCCGGGTTGTAAACCGTGGGCCCGCATGTGTACATGCGCACGACCTGGCCGTCTGCCGGAGCGAACGGCTTGACGGTCTGGGACATGGTGTTGTAGAGACGAAGTTCGTGCATTGCTGAAAATACCAGGTGGCGGGTGGCGGCGGTGCTGACAGCTTTCCGCGGCAGAAATCACTTGCGAATTGCGCGCTCAGCGGCGCGACACTACCGGGATTCCGCCATCCGCGCCCTGTACGCCCTGATGTCCACAGGCGGCCCTTGCGCGAGGAGCACTCCGCCGTCCGGAACCGGCACGCGCAAAAGGATCTTTCCGTCCCGCCTCGTCTTCCTGAAACTCTTGCCTTCGTAGATGCGGTTGATCAGGATGCGACGAACTATCACCATCACCATCGCGAGCGTCGGAAGCGCGACGACCAGGCCGAGCGGGCCGAGCAGACTCCCGACGACGAGCACTGCCATGATCGTGAGAACGGGCGGCAGCTCGACCTGCTTTGACATCACGAGGGGCGACACCAGATTCCC
>JALYYT010000008.1 GCA_030946285.1 Gemmatimonadota bacterium | reverse complement strand
TCTTGATCCATTCGATCGTCCGCCATCGCGCGGCCTTCGGCCCAAGTGGGGGCGGCGCATTCGGCTGACCGTGTGATTTTCCAGCCGGGTCGAAGGCGTCTGCCCAAATTCCGCGCGAATTGCGCATACGGAAAGGTGGTCCACTGTGTGCGAGGGCGGTGTCCCATGGGCACCACGATTCGTCGCATTCAAAGAGTATTTTGAGAACAAGACCGGCTTCGCGAACTGAGCGGCGGTTGACGGAACTCGAATGACAACCGAACGGCGCGTTCGCTGCCGGGTCCGTTTCTCTCGCGTTCCACGGATTCGTTTCTATTGCCCAGTTGTCCTCTCGAAAACGGAGTTTCGCAACATGATCATTCGCCCTTCCTTCGTCGTGTTTCTCGGTGTGTCCTTGGCTGCGTGCGCGGCTCAGAGCGCGCCAGGCGGAGAGCAGGTGGCGTCGACGGACTCGGCGATCGTCGGCAACGTGATGGCCGACAGCGCCAACGTTCAAGCGGATCGGATCGTCTTCGACAAGGGCACGTTGCCCGGCGTACTGCGAGCGCGCATCGCGACCTACGCCAACGCGATGAATCATGGAGCGCAGCGCGAGTCGATCGAGAACGTGATCCTCGTTGCCGATCGCCAGCACGACGCGACCGACGCTTCCGGCAAGATCCGCCCTGGCGTCGGAAATCCGTACGGATTCGTGCGCCGCGCGGTGTCGTTCGAGGACCGGGGCAATAAGACCATCGTGATGACCGAGAAAGCTTCGCTCGACGAGGCGTTCCAGGAATTTCAGCAGAACGGAATGGTGCAGGTCGGAACGGAGAAGACGCAGAGCGGCATGCTGACTCCGCAATTCGACAAGAGCTTTCACTACTCCATCCCCGTTATCGACATGAATGGCACGCAGCTCTACCAGCAGGACGGAATGTCGGTGAGGGTGAAATCGGGTTTCGTGACGCTCGATACGACGGTAGATCTCGGCGTCAACATCAGCTGGTTTAGCCTGCACGACGCCCACGTCGTGCTTGATGCAAACGTCGAATCGGAGCTCGTCGTGGAAGCGGACCTCAACGGACCGTTTCACAACTCGTTCTCGACCGAGGTCTACCGCGGAAGCTGGCCGATCGGGAGCATCGGCCCGGTGCCGATCACCCTCGGCGTCGTGGCGACGGTGGGTTGCGACGTGAACGCAGACGGCGTCGCCTCAGCCAGCGCCGGCGTGGGGATGAGCGCCAAAATGAAGGGCGGAGTCCACTACAACGAGGACGACGGGACGAACCCGGTCTGGCAGCCACCGCGCTTCACTCCGCGCGCGATCGCACCGGCGTTCTCGCTCGAGCGTGGGAACGGCACGATCCGTTGTTCGGTCCGTCCGCAGCTGAGCATTCTCATCGCGGACGCGGCGGGCCCGACGCTCACGCCCGATCTGGGAGCACGTCTCGAGGCCTCAACGCCGCCGATGAACGCCACGCTCACGGGCGAGCTCGGCCTCGACGTCGGGGGGAAGCTCCAGATCTTCGGACAGAAGCTCGGCGATCTGAATTACCACCTGTTCACGGTCGAGCAGCCGCTCTGGTCCAGCCCCTAAGCACTGTCACGCGCGGATCGATCGCTTCGTCGGGATCGAGGACGATCGTGAGCCCGCCCTGCTTCACGCGTACGAGTCCGAGATCCTTGAGGCGGTGGATCGCTTCCCGCACCAGGACCCGCGAGAGCGCGCGTCCCGGCCCACCGCTGAGCACCTTGTCCAACGTGGATGTCGGCTCCGGCGAAGAGTGGACCCGCAAGTGCTCCGCTGAAGCGCGCGCATTCTCCGGCTGCCAGGTTCGAATGCGCTCGTCCGCTTCTCTGCGGGACCGCTCAGGTCTGGAGGATGATCTTCATGGTCATGCCGCACACTTCAAAGCGATCGTTGACGGCGAGGCGCGTGCGGTGGTGGAGGATCGCGCCGCCGCCGTCGGAGGCGCGGACGCGCTCAAGCACGCGGTTGATCTGGAAGACCTGTACGATGTCGTCGCCTTCGCCCTCCGCGCCCGCCGTGTAGACCGTGTTCCCCGGGGTGCCATTGCTGAAGCTGCTCATGAACGCGTCCGGAGACTGCTGGTTCGCGTTCGGGTGATAGCGGTAGGTGACGGTTCGAATCTCGATGCTGTCGTCGGTCACGCGACCGACATCAACGCTCGCATCGACCGAATAGGCGCCGCCGCATTGATCGCGGGTGTTGTCATCGAAGAATCGCTTCGAGAGCGACACGGACACGATGCCCTGATTGTCCGTCGGCGCGACCGTGACCTGCGCGTTGTTCGAGTCGGGGGCGAGCTCCGCCGCGGACGCGGAGGCCTTGCTCTCCTCCGT
>JALYYT010000003.1 GCA_030946285.1 Gemmatimonadota bacterium | reverse complement strand
TCACCGCGAGCCATCCCTGACCGCGTTCCACCGCGACACCGACGCCAAGCGCGAAGAGGGAGATACCGATCACCCCGAACGCACCGTAGGTGGCGAGCATGTACGTCGCAATGTTTCTCGCGTCGGGGCGGCCGGACTGCATCACCAAACCGAACAGAACGTAGAACATGATCGGAAAGCCGATCGTCGGTATCATGAACGCAGGTATGCGCATCTGCTTGATGAGCTCGTACTTCGCCTCGGTGACGTACACTCGAAGGCGCGACGACGAGTTGCGGTCGCCGGAATTGTCAGTCGACCCGGACACGGGAAGCGATGCGCTCGTCATGCTGCTGCTCCCGGGTGGGTAAGCGCGAGAAAGGCTTCCTCGAGCTGGACGCCGGATATTTCGAGGTTGGCCAACTTCGCATCGGTGAACAGAAGCTCACGCGCCACTGACTCCGCGTTCGTGACCACAAGCTCGGCATTTCCACGATCGAACCGAACGTCGGTCACGCCGGGAATCTCTCGCAGGTCGTCTTCGGAGAGCGTCGTCGTGCATTTGATCTTCCTGCCGGCCACACGCTGCTTTATCTCGGACGGAGTGCCATCGGCGATGATCGAGCCGTGATCGATGACCACGATCCGGTCCGCGAGCGCGTCGGCTTCCTCCAGGTAATGTGTAGTGAGCAGCACGGTACGGCCGCGCGCGACGAATGCGCGGATCTGCTCCCAGAAGCTCCGGCGTGCTTCCACGTCGAGTCCGAGTGTCGGTTCGTCCAGAAACAGCATGTCGGGATCGCCGCAGATCGCGAGTGCGAAGAGAACGCGCTGCCGCTGTCCGCCTGAAAGGTCTCCGAACCTGCTGTCCACGATCCCTTCGAGTCCGGCCGCCGCATACACGCTCTCGGCGGAGAGCGGCGACGGGTAGTAGCTGCGGAAAAGGTCGATGTGCTCACGCACTTTCAGAGTCTCCGGCACCTTGCCTACCTGCAGCATCGCGCCGATACGTCTACGCGCGACCGAATCGCGCGGGTCCTTTCCGAAAAGCGCGACCGTTCCCGAGGACGGAGCGATGAGTCCCAGCATGAGCTTCACACTCGTCGTCTTGCCCGCGCCGTTGGGACCGAGCAGCGCGACGACACCGCCCGGCTGGATGTCGAGCGTCACGTCGCGTAGCGCGATCTTGTCGCCGTATTTCTTCGACACGACCGACATCCACGCCGCAGGACTCCGGGCGAGTGTCATCGGAGGCTCACCTCGTCAATGCGGAACGCGAACGGACCTGCGGGCTGGCCGGCCGTGAACGCGATTCCCATGATGTCGTGTCCGTCGATGCCGTCGAACGCCGTGAACGGAAATGTGTATTCCTTCCACTCGGGGCCAGCAACAAAATCCACGGTGATCGGCATCCGACCGCGGCTTTCCGCGAAGACCATCACGTGATACGTGCGACCGTCACCGCGCGCCCAGAAATGCAGCGCCTTCGCCCCGGACAGATTCACTGGTGACATGGGCGGAGTGCCGGGCATGAACATCGGCCCAGCCCATGCGTACGGAAGACTGCCTTCGATCGTGCCCCTGGTCTCGAGCGACTTCGGCGTTCCGTTGGCGCCGCCGTCCACGACGCTCATCGTCGCGGTTGAAGAACCACCCGCCATCTGGTCGGTGCTGACAAGCCAGCCGGTTCCCATGGAAGCCTTCACACTGCCGTCGTCGAAGTTGCTGATGAGGCCTGGTACACCACCGGGTTGCGCCTTGGCGGCTGGTGCTGCCGCGGTTACGCGCGTCACCGGAACGCCACCCTTCCAGATTCCGCGTATTGCTCGCGTCGCAGTTATGTCGGTAGTCGGATCGCCGCTCACGAGAACGAGATCAGCTCGCCTGCCCACGGCAACCGTTCCACGGTCGTCGAGCGAGAAGATGCGCGCGGGTACACTCGTGCCGGCCGCGAGCGCCTGCGCCGGTGTGAGTCCCGCCTGAACGAGCAGCTCCAGCTCGCGATGCATCGCTATGCCGTGTGCGGTTCCGGGATTCGGTGCATCGGTGCCGGCCACGATCGGTACGTTGGCGGCGAGCAGCTCCTTCACGGCCGCAACAGGGTAGGCGTAGCTCTCTGCGCCACCCTTGCGCATCGGAAACGCCGCCGAGATGGTGCCTCGGCCCCCCACGGAGAGATACGGCGACATTCGGGCGTCGGTTGCGAGCGCAGCCACGCCGGACGTATCCGTGATGCTCTTGAGCACCGTCAGCGTCGGCGTGACGAATGCGTGATGCGCGGCGACGAACCGACCGAAGTCGGGATCGGGAGCGCGATCGACGAACAGATGCTCGAGTCCGTCGACACCCGCGCCGATCGCCATGCGCGCTTCCGCGAGTGTGCCGATGTGCGCGACGGCGAGCTTGTGGCGTGCGTGCGCGGCCTTCACGAGCGCGGCGACCACGTCCGGCTGAAGTGTGGGAAGCGTCATGCCGTACGCCGAGCCGTCGTCGATTATGATCTTGATGTAGGCCGATCCTTCGGCAACGCGCGCATCCACCCATGCCTGCGCGGAATCGGGACTGGTGATCGTCGGTACCGGGAATCCGTATTCGGTGCCGTGTCCGTGCGGAACGGTCGCGAGAAAACCTGCTGAATACAGATCCGCACGGTCCGCTACGTTACCCTTTGCCTGTTCGGCGCGCATGGATGCCGCGTAGCGCGGATCCGTGAACATGTCGAGCTCGGTTGTAACGCCGAACATGAGCGCCTGCTGCAGCGCGTCACCGAACGCGTGAGCGTGCGAATCGATGAGACCGGGCATGAGCGTGGTGCCGGCGCCGTCAATCACCGTAGTTCCCGCAGGCGCGGTAATGTTCTGCGCGATGGAAACGATCTTGCCATTCGCGATGAGAACGTCGCGCTCGCCCAGGCTGCGCGTGCCGTCAAATACGCGAACGTGATGGAAGAGAGTGGCTGGCGTCCCGGTCTGCGCGGTTGCGCTGGCAGATGACGCAGCGAGTGAAGCTGTGGCGAAGACCAATATGGCTAGCGGCGGTATGCGCATGGCTGTCCCGTTCAATGGTGAAACGTCGTCGAACGGAGTATGCGGGCGGGGAGACACCGGTACCAGTGAAGCATGTCACTGAAACAGGGTGACAACTGTCATCCCGGCGCGGTAGATTCGTCAGCCATGGCGGAGAAACAGATCACCCCTGAGCAGTTCTTCGAAGCCGACCTGCGCGTGGGCCGCGTGCTGACGGCGGAGCCCTTTCCTGAAGCGCGGAAGCCCGCGATCAAGCTGACGATAGACTTCGGTGAGCTTGGTACTCGCAGATCGAGCGCGCAGCTCACGGTGCATTACGAGCCGGCGGAACTCGTGGGGCGGCTGGTGATCGCGGTGGTGAATTTTCCGCCGCGTCAGATCGGGCCGTTCATATCAGAGGTGCTGGTGCTGGGCGCGTGTCCGACTCCGGCGGAGGTGGTGCTGCTGCGGCCGGATGCGGAGGTGGCGGTGGGCACGCGGGTTTCGTAGCCGGCGGATGCCGGCGGATACATCCGCCGGTTACGCCGGTTACTTCTGGTTACGCGGACGCCGTGGCGGGTTGCGACTCCGTCAGAAACTCGTGCACGAACATCACGGCCATCGATCCTTCGCCCACTGCCGACGCGACACGCTTGGCGGAGCCGAGTCGAACATCGCCAGCCGCAAACACACCGGGATGACTCGTCTCGAGCAGATAGGGCCAGCGGTCCGGTTTCCATCCGTCTGCGCGACTCACGGCGCGCCCGGTGCGCACGAATCCCTTGTCGTCGGTCTCGATCGTTCCGCGCAGCCATTCGGTGCGCGGAACGGCTCCGATGAAAGTGAACACCGCGGGAGTCGTGATCATGCGCTTCTCGCCGGTCTCCGAGTTCTCGACCTCGACTCGTTCGAGATGTTCGTCGCCTTCCATCCGTGTGATGGATGTGTGATAGACGACCTCGATTCCGTCATTCGCCTCGATGCGCTCGGCGAGATAGCTCGACATGTTCTTCTTGAGATCGCCGCCGCGCACCAGCAGCAGCACCTTGCGCGTGTTGCGCGAAAGAAACATCGCGGCCTGGCCCGCGGAGTTTCCGGCGCCGACGACGATGACTTCGGATCCGCTGCACGAGGAGAGCTCTGTGGGTGTCGC
Source organism: Gemmatimonadota bacterium (assembly GCA_030946285.1). Lineage (GTDB taxonomy): Bacteria > Gemmatimonadota > Gemmatimonadetes > Gemmatimonadales > Gemmatimonadaceae > Fen-1247. Next base: position 180 of record JALYYT010000003.1, on the reverse strand, counting down.
CGCATAGTAAACGCCGCGGCCTTCGAACTTCTCTCGGCCGGGTACGTTCAGCTTGCAGTAGTCGGCGCCTGTAGCGATCAGCACCGAGCGCGTGGTCGCGGACTCACCATCTTCCAGCTCGAGTACGATGTTATCGCCGTCGTCGTGTATACCCGTGACATGAGACGGCGTCGAGACCAC
>JALYYT010000087.1 GCA_030946285.1 Gemmatimonadota bacterium | reverse complement strand
GAACAGCGACAATAGCTTCGACCCATCGTGGTTCGCCCCTAAGAGGCCACGAAGAGTGGAGTCATAAAGGGGCATCACATAGAATAGCGCGTCAGTCTCACCGACTTCTATAATCCCGTGATCTAATATTCTGACAACTTGAGGATGTCGGTTACTTCTCCCGACAAAGATCTCATTCTGGAAACGCTTGCGTTTCTCGCGCGTCGCCTTTTTGGCGTCGAGAACCTTAATTGCGAATCGAGATCCTGACTCATCCGTCGCTTCATAGACACGGCCTGATCCTCCTTCCCCAACGATACGCTGCTGCTTATACGTCGCAAACGCCGTCTTGAAGACGTTGACTTTCGACTTCGTTATGTCGCGCGGAGTGCTGCTATCGACGCGTGGCTCCTCCGATGCGTTCGCTGCGTCGCGCAGTTCTAGCAGGGTGATCTTACTGCAAACCGAGTCCTGTGCCATTGCGCGGCGCTATCAAACTCGTCCAAGCCGGCAGAATGACCGCTTGGCGTGGTCAGTCGATGGAACTGGTCCAACAACTCCGCGCGTACGTGTTCGACGAATTCGGCAAGAGTCTCACGCAAGACCGAAGCTACGGATTCGTCGACTAGGACGCGCGCAGTGGAGAGTGCGGTCTCGTAGCCTTGCAACGCTTCGTCCGCACGTGTGGCAATGTCGGCCGCGAAAATTGCGGCCAGTTCGACGGGGTATCGGCCGTGGCCATGAGCGCCAACGAACTTGGCGGAAACGGTCCGCAGGTTGTCTCTCAGGCGTTGCGCCTGCGCAGGCCTCAGCGCAGCGATTGAGCCGGCACCAGCGGTGATCGCCCGTGCTTGCAGCGTCGGAACACTCATCAGATTGATATGATCGGAATGAGCATAGATGTGCAGGTACTCGGAACCAGAAAACGAACAGCCCGCCTACTCAGCGGGCCGTCTCACTACCAGCGCATTCGACCTTCCTGATCGCGCCAATACCTACTATCCGCATTCGGAAAACCCACACACATGACACTTCACGCACCCCTCCGCATACTCCATCTGCGACCCGCAATCCGGGCACGTCCCCATGAACGCCTCGCCCCCGTTCACTGACGACAGCTCGAACTGCTGCTGCTCCCCGCCGACCGCCGGCGACTGCGCCACTGAGATCTGCTCGCGCGCCGGAATGCCCGCGGACTGAGCAGGCGTCTCGGAGATGAGCTCCGTCTGCACGCCCTGCTTGTCCCGCCACCAGTCCTCGAGCGCGAGCCCGATCGCATCGGGCACCGACAACACTTTGTTCGGTCCGAGACCCACGGCGCGATCCGACGAGATCCCGCGCAGCTGCTTGTGCACTTGCGGCAGCGAGATGCCCGAGCGCAGCGCCAGCGAGATCAATCGCCCCATCGCCTCGGCGTCCGCCATCGCCGAGCCGCCGGCTTTTCCTAGAGTGACGAACACCTCGAACGGCTGGCCGCGATCGTCCTCGGAGATGTGGACGAACATCGTGCCGAGCGGCGTCTCCTTGCGGATGGCCGTGGAGCGCAGCTTGTCGGGACGGGATCGCTTCTGCCGCCGCTGCAGATTCTCCGCCTCGGCGTCGAACAGCGCTTTGCGCACGCGGTCGAGCTCGGCATTCAGCTCGGCGATCGTCCCGTGCAGCTCGCCCATCTCGCGCTTGTCACTGAGCCCAGTGCGCGACGCCGCGGCGTCGGCGGTGGCCCCAGTGGACAACACTTGGTTGTCGCGCGAGCCGTCGCGGTACACTGTGACGCCCTTGGCCTTCAGCTCGTACGCCAGCTCGTAGATCTTGCGCACGTCATCGACGGTGGCAGTGTGCGCGAAGTTGGTCGTCTTGCTGATCGCGGAATCACAGTGTTCCTGAAACGCCGCCTGCATCCGCATGTGCCACTCGGGCGCGATCTGGTTCGCCGTCACAAAGACGCGCTGCCACTTAGCCGGCACCTCGGCGAAGCTCACGTGGCCCGAGTTGGCGATCCGCTCCATCAATTCGGTCGAATACCAGCCCTCGCGCTTCGCGATCGCGACGAAGTCCTCGTTCACGTCGGGCATCATCACGCCGGCCTGGTTGCGCA
>JALYYT010000078.1 GCA_030946285.1 Gemmatimonadota bacterium | reverse complement strand
ATCACAACGAGCAGATCACTTATATCCTCGAAGGTGCGCTGCACTTCTGGATCGGCGAGGAAGGCTCGGAAGAGGTGGTCGTCCGTGCGGGCGAGGTCCTGCACATTCCCTCGCATGTTCCACATCGTGCACTCGCGCTCGAAGACACGCTCGACGTGGATGTGTTCAGTCCGCCCCGGGAAGATTGGCTGAACCACACTGACAGCTACTTTCACTCGAAATAGAGCAATGAATCTGAGAATCGCTGGAAAGACCGCGCTCGTTACCGCATCAAGTCGTGGCCTCGGCCGCGCGGTTGCCGAAGAGCTGGCCGCCGAGGGTGCCAGCCTTGTTCTGTGCGCGCGACACGCGGAGTCACTCGAAGAGACGGCGACGGAGATCAGAAACGCTTCGGGCGTGAAGGTGATCACCGTCACCGCCGATGTTTCGGATCCAGCAGCGGTCGAGCGAGTATGGAATCGCTCACTCGATGAATTCGGCGGCGCGGACATCCTCGTCACGAATGCAGGGGGGCCTCCAGCGGGCCCGTTCGAGAGTCATTCACCGTCCGCGTGGTCCGACGCGATCAAGGTCAATTTCGAGAGCGTCGTAAACATGACGCGGTTGGTGTTACCCGGAATGAAGGAGCGCCGCTGGGGACGCATCATCAACATCACATCGATCGCCGTCAAGCAGCCGGTTGACAACCTCATTCTTTCCAACAGTGTACGAGCCGCAGTCACGGGCTTCGCGCGCACACTCGCCAACGAAGTAGCGAAGTTCAATGTCACGGTGAACAACGTGATGCCTGGCTACACCCTTACAGACAGGATCAGCGAACTCGCTACGGCCAACGCCGCCCACAAGGGCGGCACGAAGGAATCCATGTTGAGCGCGTGGGAGTCGCAGATCCCCACGGGCAGGCTCGGCACCCCGCGGGAGTTCGCCGCCATGGTCGCCTTTCTCGCCTCGGATCGCGCGAGTTATACAACTGGCGCTTCCATTCCTGTGGATGGAGGGTGGATCCGCTCACTGCTCTGAGATTATGGCGCGCGCCTGGGCCGCAAGGCCATCCAGCAGCGCGGCGACGTGATGCACACGAGTGCGGTGATTCATGAGAGTCACACGGAGCACGGTTCTCTCCGCCAGCACGGTAAGAGTGATCCACCCGTCGCCGGAGCGGTTGTAGCGCATGCGGATCTCCCGGTTCAAGGCATCCAGTGCATCCGGGGAGAGTGCACCTTCACCGATATACCGGAAGCAGAGAATGTTGGATTCCGGTTCGTGAAGCGTTTCGAAGTCGGAGCGACGTGCAATTTCTGTGTGCAGCGCGATGGTTGTGTCGCAGAGATGATCATAGACGCGCCCGATTCCGTCCGCGCCGTAACGCTGAAGTGCCACCCACAGCTTCAGTACGTCCGCGCGGCGCGAGCACTGAAAACTCTCGACACCAATGTCCCACGCGCGCGCGCCGGGCCGCTCGTGAAACAGATAGGGAGCGCGCTGAGCGAACGCGCGCTGCAGATCGCGCTCGTCCCGCATGAGCAGCATCCCGGTCGAGATCGGCAGCAGCATTCCCTTGTGCGGATCCCACGCGAGCGAACGAGCGCGAGCGAGGCCGTTCAGAGTCGGGCGGCGCGCGCGCGACAACAGTGCGGATGCGCCGTGCGCCCCATCCACGTGCAGCCAGATCCCGCGCGCGTCGCAGATGTCCGCGATCTTCGAGATATCGTCGAACGATCCCGTGGCGGTCGAGCCCGCTGTCGCAACGACGGCCATCACTACCCTGCCCTCGCGCTCTGCGTCGGCGAGTGCGTCCACGAGGTCGTCGGTGTCCATGCGAAAATCGCGCGACTTGACCGTCACCAGGCTGTTCACCCCAAGGCCCAGCTCGCCGACGGCGCGGGATACAGCGTAGTGTGCGTGCTCACCGCAGAGAACGATCGGCGGATTCGCGCCAACGCCGGCCGCCCATGCATCCGGTATCACGGTGTTCCGGGCAGCGAGCAACGCCGTGAACGTCGCCTCCGTTCCGCCGGAGGTAAGCGTTCCTCCCGCGGCCTCGTCCCACCCGACCAGGTCCGTCATCCACCGAATCACCCGGTGCTCGATGACGGTTGCAGTCGGCGACATCTCCCACACAGCCACGGACTGATTGAGTGCGCTGATCAGCGATTCGGTCCAGACGGCTACAGGCAACGGCGGCGCGACCTGATGTCCCATGTACATCGGGTGATACAACTTGTTGCAGTCCGCGATCACCTCTTCGCGCAGCCGCTCGACGATTCGCTCGATCGAAGTTCCCTCGACGGGAAGTGGCTCCGCGAATCGTGCGGCGATCTCGTCGGCGTTGTACGCCGTGGAAACCCGGCCGCTGCCCGAGCGCGTCTCTTCGAGGTATTCGGACACCAGAGCGAGAATCGGCGCGCCGGCAGCGGCGCTCGTGTCGCTCTCGAGCAGGTCGAGAATCGAATCGGTCATGGCTGCAATCTACTGGCGACGTGGTGCTCATAGAGCGACAGCAGACTAGCTTTCGGCCTTACCCGATAAGACCGATGAATACGACCACCGAACTACTCCAGACGCGACGCTCAGTCCCGCCGCGGCTGCTCGTCCTGCCCGGGCCGAGCGACGCTGAAATCAACACCCTCCTGACGATCGCCGCGCGCGTGCCAGACCACGCCCGGGTGGTTCCGTGGCGCTTCATCGTCATCGGCCCTGACGGAGGTGCGAGGCTGGGTGAGCACATCGTGGCGGCGTACACCTCCGACAAGCCGGATGCGACTCCTGAGGCAATCGAGCTCGAACGTAACCGGCTACTCCGGGCGCCACTCGTGATCGCCGTCGTGTCCAGCACGCGTGAGCATCCCAAGGCGCCTGAGTGGGAACAGATCCTGTCAGCTGGTGCCGCAGCAATGAACCTGCTCAACGCTGTGACCGCAATGGGCTACTCCTGCAACTGGCACACGGAGTGGTACGCCTATGATCGGAGGATCCTGAGCGAGCTCGGACTCGGCGAGACTGAGCGGATCGCCGGGTTCATTCATATCGGGACCGCCGCCGAGGCGCCCGCGGACCGGCCGCGTCCTGCACTTGCCGAGATCGTGAAGCGGTTCGGGGCCGAAGGCGTCGGTGAATTCTGAGCGCGAGCGTGACTAGGGGGCGGAGATGGTGCGAAGAAACAAGGCGACAATCCGCTCGGTAAGCCCCCAGAGAGTGTAGCCGTAGACGTCGAAGCCGCGGGCCTCCATCGTTGAGCCTTCCGAGATCACGACGCTCGCGGTCCGCCACGCTTCCGTGCGTGCGAGATCCGCGACGGGAATCCACCAGGCTTCGGCGATCTCCTCGGAAAGCCTGATGATGCGCGCACCGTCGTAACGAAAGACGAAAGGAGCCACCCGGACTGCTGGCGCACGCTGCGACTGAGGCGTCACATCGGCGAGTCGTGCGATGCAGGTGCTTGCACTCAGGTCTATCCCGGTCTCTTCCATAGTTTCGCGGCGAGCGGTCTGTTCCAGCGATTCATCCGCTGCGTCGAACCGGCCGCCCGGCAATGCAATGTGACCGCTCCACGGATCCCCTGCGAACGTTGCGCGGCGCACCACGAGGATTTCATCGCCGCCCGCGGCGCTCGAGAGTACCAGCGCGACCGCCGCGTCCCGCTCCTGCATCATGCTGCCTCCGTAAACACGAAACCGGGGACGCCTGCAGGTGCACTGTGACTGTGCAATGCATGGTGCCGGATCATGCGAGCCGAGCCCATCCCCATCGATCGTAGATCCAGGGTGAGGTTACCCGGCTCTCGAGCCGAGCGAAGACCGGGCCAACGTTGACCAGAGACGCGGGTAGTCGCAACTCCAGGTATCCGTGCGCGAGCCGCACGCAGGACGGGGGTTCCACGGCGCGCGTTTGACTGTCACGCACCGGAGAGATCCGCAGCGACCCATCGCCCGCGACGATGAGTACCGACACGAATAAAAGTGCAAGTGCACTCACTCGCCACGGAAGAACCGCGGCGACGCCTGCATTGCGTGGCGAGGGCATCGCACGCTCGACCGCGAAACGCTCAGGCCGTTCCGCGTACCGCAGCATCCGCGCGCGGCTGAGCTGCAGTTGCGTCCGGTGCTCCTCCAGCGCAGCAAACTTTCGCGCACGTATCGTTGTATCGAGGGGAAGTCTGTTGCCAAACTGAGCGTCGGCTCCGTGCACCATGTAGCTGAGAAGTTTCGCATCGCAACCGGAACGCGACAGAGCAAGCGATGTCATGACATTCGCCGCGCTGTGATCAGGGTGCGTATCACGAAGCGAAGGTGCCACGACGATTGATGGCAGATTGTCGCGGAACAGTGTCGCCAGAGGATCGTACACTCCCGCCGGATCGCTTTCCAGCCTTCTGGTGATACCCATGTCCGGCAGACCCAGGTGCAGCACATCCCGCGAACCGACGCCCAGCTGCGAGAGCGCGGCGATCGCTTCCTGACGTCTTCGTCGGCCCCAACGCTCTCGATCCGCGCGAGTTACGACAAGCTTTCGCTCAGCAGCACGCTGCGGCCAGGGGTTCATGTCACCGTCAGTGAGAACAACGACGGAGACCTTCACTCCGGTCTCCAGCGCTCGCTGGATAAGTCCGCCTGTCGCGAGGGATTCATCATCCGGGTGCGGCGCTATCACGATTACCCTGGAACTCTCCCGCAAGAGCGATGCAATATCGGTTTGATCGCTCATAACGGAATGAGCCGCACGATTCGCGGGCCGATACCGTTCGCCAGCGCAAGCGGCATGCGAGTCCAGAGCTTCGTTCCGACGCGCGCGACTGTGGAATCCTCCGCGATCGGCTTCGCGCCTGATGGTGAGTAGTCGTACCAGTGCAGCGTTTCGTCTGTCGTTCCCCACTGCATCTTGAACCGATGCGTGTTGCCGCCCGGTGTGCACCGTCCGAAATTGAATTTCTGCGCAGCCGAATCCGCGACGTGTCGCATCAGTTCCCAGTACACGAGCATGTTGGGGGCGACCCGGTTGTACTCTCTGACCGCGGACGCCCAGACTATCTCGAACTCGCGAGCGGCACCGTTCCCGCAAAGGAACCCCACCCCGCATGCGACCGGCGCGCCGTTCAGATATGCAACCGCGAACACCGCGTCGTCCGCGAATTCCTCCGCCGCCATCTGGAAGAAGCGGCGCGACATTACGGGCGTGCCCAGGTCGCGCATGTGCCGCGAGAATACGGTGTAGAACGGTAGCACCTGATCGCTGCCGACCGCGACGGTTACTCCCTCCTTCATCGGACGGCGGATCTGGCTCCGGACCTTCGAGGGCAAGCGCTTCCACAGTGCTTCGGAGCCGCCGCTCGAATCCATCACGACACTGATCTTGCGATGAGACACTTCGAACGGCTGGTTCAGCGGCAGCGCAGGCCGGCTTCGCAACTCGAGCAGAGATACACCTTCGCGACGGGCCATCTCCGCTGCGTGCGCAGAAAGTGCGCGTATCGCATTCGAGTCACCCAGGGGGCCGCCGTAGTTGAGAAACGGCATGGACACGAGGAAATGCCCGAATAGCCGGCTCCTGATTCTTACGAGCGGGAGCACCCCGCAGATGGCACCGGAAAGGGGTCGCCTGGCCACCAGGTACGGTGCCTCGTGTCCCATGGCCTCCTGCATCACCCGGCGCCAACCGTACAGATGACAGTGCGTGTAGGGAACCGGATCGCCGCACGTTCTTACGAAGCTGTCCCACTCCTCGCGTCCGCCGTCGTACAGTCCGATCGTGGGAGAGTCGGGCCTCCTCGCGCCCGTATCCACCGTGAGGATCATTTCATCGGACCGAGGGGTAGGCATGGAGCGCAAGATACCGACGTTCAGGCGGACGGGTTCCGGCCTTCAACGTATTCGCGCGATGCCCGTAATGTACGGGTCAGGACAGCCACCAGCGACGTCAGTTCGGATGTCGCGAAATACCAACTCTTCACGAGGTAGGCAGATGCGTCGAATCAATATCGCAGCATGCTCCCTGATGCTTCTGGCCGCGGCGAGTGCTCCCGCAATGGCTCAGGGCAATATGGGTGGCGGAATGGGAATGGATCCCGCACAGATGCTACAGCGCTCGACCGATCGTCTCCTGACGGGCATCACGCTCTCCGCATCGCAGACCGACTCAGTGAAAGCGGTCAACACCCGCTT
>JALYYT010000062.1 GCA_030946285.1 Gemmatimonadota bacterium | reverse complement strand
GTGCGCGCAGGAACGATGTCCACCACGAGCGCCTTCTCGGTACCCTCTGTCATACCGTAGAACACTCCGTAGACCGCGAACAACGCCCACGCCTGCCACGCGCTGTTAGCGATTCCAAATGCGAAATACACGGCCGCGTATACTAGCCACCCACCGACAATAAGCGGCTTTCGGCCGATCCTGTCGGAAAGCCCACCGCCGTACGTCCCGGTCGCGGCCTTTATGAAGTTCAGAAGCGCCCAGAGCACGGGTGCGAGTGCAATGGGCACGCCGAGCTGTCGCGCTCTAAGCAGAAGAAACGCGTCGGTGGAATTACCCAGCGTGAAGGCGAATACAACGGCAAGATATGCCCAGAATCGGCCGGACAGGTCCGTGCCAAGAAGTTGCGGGCGTCCCGCGGTCGCCGCGCTTCGCGGTACGTCGCGCACGAATAGCCAGAGGATCAGTATCGCGATCGCGCCCGGAATCGCCGTAAGCCAGAAGACCGTGCGAAGCGGCGTGTGCCATTCGTAAAGCACCCCGAACGCAATGAGTGGACCCACCACCGCGCCCGCGTTGTCCGCCGCCGCGTGAAAACCGAAAGCGCGGCCACGATTCGACGCATCGACCGATTCGGCGATCAAGGCATCCCGCGGCGTGGACCGAATACCCTTTCCAACGCGATCCGTCACACGAATGCCCAGCACCTGGGCCGCACTGTGCGTTGCGGCCGTGAACGGCCGGATTACCGACGCGATCACGTAACCCGTCATCACGAGCCCCTTCCGGGATTCCACCCGGTCGGACCACCAGCCGCTGGCCAGCTTGAGGAGCGCTGCGACGGATTCGGCTGCTCCCTCGATCACTCCAATGAAACTCGCACTCGCGCCGAGCACCGATGAGAGAAAGACCGGCAAGAGCGGATACATCATCTCCGACGCGACGTCGGTAAAGAAACTCACCGCGCCTAGCGATATGACGTTTCGTCCGAGCCTTGTTTTCGAGTTAGCCATTTGAGCGGAAGGTCGCGGTAACGACAAAAGGAGAGCGAAAGCTCTCCCTGCCGGTTGCACATCCCGAGCCGCGGCCTTCTACGGGGCCGAGACGCGCGGACTTACGTGAATTTCGGAGTGGTCGCCGATCGTTATCTCGCCGTCGATTCCCTCGATGACCGTGTGATGACCCACAAGCGAATTTGTCAGCGTCGAGTTGTGAATCTGCGCATGGGTCTCCACGATCGTGTCGGAGAGAGTCGAGCCATCGATCGTGCTTCCCTCGCCGATGGATACGTTTGGACCCACTATCGAATTGCGGATGGTAACTCCTTGCTCGATGTAGACGGGCTCGACGACCGTCGAATTCTCCACCGACTCCGGCAACTTCGCGCGGCCACGATCGAGCATTGCACGATTCGTCTCGAGAAGCGTGTCGATCTTGCCTGCGTCGTACCAGCCTGCAACATCTATCGGCCGGATCTTCGCTCCGTGGTCAATCATGTACTGGAACGCGTCGGTGAGATACCACTCGCCCTTGTTCGAAGGCTGCTTGAGCACTGCGTCGATCCCCTCGTACAACAGCTTCCAGTTCTTGATGTAGTACAAGCCGATGTTCGCGCGCTTCGATATCGGCGTCGACGGCTTCTCGACGATCTTGGTCATGAAGCCCGCGTCGTCCGTGACGACAACGCCGAATCGCTGGTAATCCTCGACCTCCTTCGTCCAGATGATTCCGTCAGCGTCGGACGAATGGATCACCGAGAGATCAGCGTCGAATATCGTGTCCACGAAAATTATGAGCACGGGCTGGTCGACGTAATCACGCGCGAGCGCCACCGCTCCGGCGGTTCCATCCTGAACCTTCTGCTCTACGAACACGGACGGGATGTCCGTGCACTCGCGGGCGAACTTCTCGACCTTTTCCTTCAGGTGGCCGGTGATGTACACGATCTGCTCGACGTCAGGAAGCTTCTTCACGTCGTCGAGCACGTACTGCATCACGGGCTTCCCGGCCACGCGGAGCATCGGCTTCGGCGTGAGATGCGTGTGCGGTCGGAGTCTCGTACCCTTTCCAGCCAGCGGGATTATGACCTTCATTGCACCCCTGATCGAGGGCGGGCACGGGAGCCCGCCTTTTCAGTCCCAACGTTCAGGCAAGCCCCCGTGCTCACCGTGCGCTCGCCACGCTACCTGTTCAGCGACCGCGTCGTGAGACTACGGTGCGCTCGTTCCTTCCCTTCCGTAACGATCCTTGAGACGGACGACGTCGTCGAGATGTGGTGTGGATGCTTCCAGAACATCACAGTCCGTAACCGCTTCCATCTGGTGTACGGTGCCAGGCTCGTTCCGGAACGATTCTCCAGCCCTCAGCGTGATCTCCTTCATCTCGCCGAGCGCGACGTCACTCACTCGGTAAATCATCTCACCGCTCAGGAGATGTATCGTCTCGTCCTTCTTCTCGTGATATTGCACGGATAGTGCCTGACCCGCCTTGATGTGCAGCACCTTGCCGACGTAGTGCGGCGTGTGCGCCCAGATCACCTCGTGGCCCCACGGCTTCTCGACGAACCTTACACGCTCCTTCCCACTCATGCTGCTACCTTGCCGCGCGCATGCGGGACGCGAGCCTGGCGAGCCGGCGCCGGACCGAGCCGTCCATGACAGTATTACCTACCTTCACGATAATACCGCCCATAATGGAAGGATCAACGGTCATCTGTGGATTCACCTTCTTTCCCAGCACACGAGACAGCTGCTCGCCAATCCGCGATTCCTCTGCGGCGTCCACTGCACGCGCGAGGGTGACTTCGGCGTGCACTCGCCCTTCCTCTTCATCCAGCAGTTGCGCGTATTCACGCGCGATGTCGGGAATCATCATCTGCCGGCGGTTGTGCACCATCGTCTGCAGGAAACGCAGGAACAGACGCGGCACCCGGTCACCGAAGGCCTTCGAGAGAATATCGTTCTTGTCCTCGTAGGACACGCGCGGAGATTCCAGAAACAGCTTGATCGTTGGGTCCTGGGAGATCGCCGTCGCAATGTCACGAATCATTACGCCGAAACCTTCACGGTTGTCGGCCTTCTTGGCGAGCGCCAGAAGTGCTTCCGCGTAGTTCCGCGATACAGGGTTCGAGCGCGCTTCGATCATCAGGCTCTCGCCTTCGATGCGATCCTTGACTCCGGAACGGACTGCAGAAAGCTCTCCACGAGCTGACGGTTGGACTGATCATCCATGTTCTTGCCGATCACGCGCGACGCACCGGCGATCGCGAGGTCGACAGCCTCCAGACGCAGATCCGCGACCGCACGATCACGCTCCGCGACGATCTCGCGACGCGCGCGGTCCAGCAGGTCGTTCGTTTCGCCGTGGGCCTGTTCGATCATCTTGCCGCGTACCTGTTCGGCGGCAGCGCGCGCTTCCGCGATGATTCGCTGAGCTTCGTCCCGCGCGCCCTCGATCTGGTCACGCTGATCCTGGAGCAGGCGACCGGATTCCTCACGATCACGCTGCGCAGCCTCGATCGCGTCGGCGAGTGACTGCTCGCGATCCTCGACCGCCTTGGTGATCGGCTTGAACGCGTACTTCGACAGTACAATCAGCAGGATGATGAAGATCACCAGCGTCCAGACCATCACGCCGCCGTTGGGCGACAGAAGACCGCCCGATGGCGCCTCGGCGGCACCGTTCTGAACTGTTTCCTGCAGAAGGAAGAAATGCATTAGAGGCACGTTTCAATGGAGAGTCGCGGTGACGGCCGTTTGTCGTGCCGGCACCGCGGGATCTCGCAGTTTAGTTGAAGCTTGCTACGACTGACCGGAGGTCAGTTAGAACGAGAACTTCTGCTGAATCACGAAAGACACGACGATCGCGAACAGTGCGACGCCTTCGACCAGTGCTGCGAAGATAAGAGCAGCAGTCTGGATCTGGCCAGCGCGCTCCGGCTGACGAGCCATACCGTCCATCGCCTGTCCGCCAACGCGACCGATGCCGATGCCGGCGCCGATTACCGCGAGACCTGCGCCGATGCCGGCACCCATCATTCCCCACGCGCCCGCGTATTCCTTGGTCGCGCCTACGGCTGCCTGAAGCAGAGGAAACATCATCTGAATTGCTCCGAGTGAATCGTTTGACCGGATTTCAATTGCGCCCCGGTGTCGCGCCACCCGTCAGCGGGACCATGTCCCAACGGGCATCCCGGGGTTCGATCCCGGTACCGCCGTAAGGCGCGGATACATCCGCGCCAATGCTTCCGTCCACCCCATCCAGCGCGGATACATCCGCGCCCATGCTGCCGTCC
>JALYYT010000052.1 GCA_030946285.1 Gemmatimonadota bacterium | reverse complement strand
CTGAGCTCCATGACCAAGCTCGCACCGAAGCGATTCGTCGGTCAGATGATGGGTGTCTGGTTCATGGCAGACGCCTTGGGCAACCTGATCGCCGGCCTCGTGGGCGGGCACGTGAATCCTGACAACGTTCAGCAGATGCCACTGCTGTTCCAGCGTACTTCCATGTCGCTGTTCGTCGCAGCAGCGGTGTGCGGGCTGCTTGCCATACCCATTCGCCGCATGATGCGCGAGAACGGGGGATCTTGAAACGCCTCAGGGCCAGTTGTAGACCGAATTGGGGATTGCGCGCTCCCTGCTCGTCTGCACGTCGCCGGGTTCTCGCCAGAACCAGCGGGTAAAGTCGTGATTGGTCACGCGCACCTCGAACCGCGCGTCACCGCGATCGTTGATCGGATACGCGAAATCCACCCGCCACGTACGGCGCGATCGCGGTGGAAGCGCGGCCAGTATTCCGATGCCGACGGAATACTTCATGTCGGTAGTGACGCCGAATGGCGCCTCACCAGCCCACAGCTTGCCTGCGTTGACCCAGAGCGCTCCGGCGACTGCAGCGAGTTGCCGGAAATGACCGAAGTCGTACCGGTCTTCCATCCGAAATACCGCCCGCTGCGCACCGCCCAAATCGGATACGCCGTAGCCCGGAATCCCACCGTCGCGGTCGGACAGGGTGAGCTGAAACGGAACGCGCTGATTCCAGCCGCCGCTGAATTCAGCGCCGACAATCGATGTATTTCTGCTGGTCGGATGTGCATACCACGCGGCACGCCCGCTGGCGAGTACGCCGTCGGTCCGATGTGCGTCGAGATCGCGGCGGCGCTCGCCCATGAATTCGATGCCCGTGAACGATGCAGGCGTTGCTCGTCCCATGTAGATGTCCGTAGAGACGAAGTAATCGCGCTCGTCCTGGTCAGTCAGCTTGACGCCGCGCCCGATCAACGTCGCGAACTGGAATCCACTGCGAACGTCCTGCGTGCCTTCAACTGCATCGAAACCACGCACGCGCACATACCTGAGGTTGCGAAATCCGAGCAACAGATTGACGCGGCTCGTGCGGTGCTCGGAGTAACGACCGATCAGAGCGGTGCTCGTATCCGGAACGATTGCGATGTCGGTAACGATCACCGGATTACGGCCCGTGCGCTCACGTTCGCGCGATATCGTCGCGCCGACAAGGAATACGTGTCGCACGGCTCCGAACGCGACCACGCCGCCAAGATCGCTGTACTCCCGAACGAAACGGAGAGCTGCCGCTGGAGCGTGCTGCCTCTCGAAATACAGGAATCCGCTCGCCGAACCGGCTGACAGTCTCCACGACGTGCGTTGCAGATCGGTAAGAAATGGATGGTCGAGCAGCGCGTCCCAGCTCCCTCCCACCTCATTGCGGGAACCCTGGAGCGAGAACTGGTAGGGACGGCCAAATAACTGGTAGTCCACGAGACGACCGCGGTAGATGTCGCGAAAGAGCGGGCCATGCTGCCATGCTCCCGTGAGGGATATGGCGGAGCCTGCGAGGTTCTCGTCGCCAAGCCTCACCGCCCGGATCATAGGCGACTTCGAAGAAACGGTGCCATCGAGCACCAGCGACACTTCGTCGAAGGTGACTACGTCGAGGTTCACCCCACCGCTACCGTCGGGCACCACCAGCACTGTCGCATCCGCAAGAAACGGCTGCGCGCGGAGAATCCGTTCAGCCTCCCTGACTCGGAAATCCTCGCATCGCTGTCCAACCCGCATCGGGATGAACCGCCGAACGACCTGTTCCCGGGTCGTGGCGTGAAGGCTCGTGGCGAACGAGACGAGCCGGCTGACGAACTTCGTGCCACCTGCATCGAAAGGCGGATAGGCCTGGACGTCTATGCGTTTGATGATCTCGCCGTTGCAGACCGGCGCACCCGGCACGCCGCTGACGGTGGTGTCAGCCAGCAATTCCTCTTGCCCCTGAACGGACGACGCGCAAATTGCGATGAGCGCGCAGGCCGAAGCCGTCTTCCGGGTCAAGAGTCTTGTCATTCCGCCCTATTGTAGCTGTTGGTGCCGCCATTCGCAGCGAGCACGGCGTTCGATCGTCCCGGTTGAAAACCACCTATCTCACGGCGCTCGAGAACGCACGGCTTGTACCAATCGTCACCGCTCCCCTGCGCGACCTGTCGGCCGCCGAGACGCTGATGGACCGCGTGGACGCGCTGGTCCTCACCGGCGGCGCGGACGTCGACCCTTCGCTGTACGGCGAAAAGCCCCATCCAATGCTGGGTGAGGTATCCAACGAGCGCGACCTATGGGAAGTGGCGCTGATCCACGCGGCACGTGCGCGTACGAAACCTGTGCTTGCAATCTGCCGGGGCGCCCAGATCCTGAACGTCGCTCTGGGAGGAACTCTGTACCAGGACCTGCCCACCCAGCGACCGGACGAAATCAATCACGATCCCGACCGGCCTCGCAACACGCGGACCCACGCCGCCGAGCTCGCGGCTGACTCGCGGCTCGCCCGCGCCGTCGGATTGACGCAGATCCGCACGAACTCGGTGCACCACCAGGCGATATCGCGGGTAGCGGACGTCCTTCGTGTCGTTGCAACCGCGCCCGACGGAGTGATCGAAGGAGTCGAGTCAGCAGGTGACTCTCCGTGGTGGTGCGTGGGAGTGCAGTGGCATCCCGAGGATCTTGTCGGTGACGCAGAGCCATGGGATCGCCACATCTTCAGCGCGCTTGCGGCAGAACTGCAGCACCGACGCTGAACGCGTGCGGCACGTTTCTGGTCGAAGGCCCAGCGTACGCCGAGCAGGATACGTCGCGCAGTATATTGGGACGTGGCGCTGAGATCGTTGCATGTGGATGCCGGCCGGACATGGCGCGGCGGGCAGAGGCAGGTTTTCCTCCTGGCGGGCTCGCTCCGCAGAAGAAGACACGAACCGCTTGTAGTGGGTGTCGGCGGATCCCCGCTACTCGAGAGGCTCCAGTCTGCGGGAGTCGCGACGGCCAGTGTTCCCATGCGATCGGACTGGGATCTGCGTTCGGCAAAGCGATTGCGCTCGATAATTCGCGCTTGGCGACCCGATATCGTGCACGCGCACGATGCCCGGGCGCACGCGGTCGCTCTCATCGCTCTCGCGGGCGATCTGACGCCGCTCGTCGTCACTCGGCGCGTGACATTCACGCTCAAGTCGGTGCGCGTGAAGTACGGCCTGCGTGTCACTCGCTTCATCGCCATATCCAACGCCGTGCGCGATGCGATGGTTCGGTCAGGAGTGGATTCGAGCAGGATCGACGTGGTGCACTCCGGTGTCCCGGCACCGACGGCTGATGCACCGCGAGACTGGCGCAAGGAGCTTGGCTGGTCGCGTGACGTCGTCATCGCAGGGGTCGTCGGCGCAATGACCGCCGAGAAAGGGATGGATTCGCTCAGGCACATTGCCGCGTGGATGTCGGAGGACGCACTTCGACGAACCCGGGTCGTGACGCTTGGTGGCGAGAACCGTGGCCCGGTGAAGTTCGGACCCTTGATGGGCTATCGGGCTGGCTTCGTAAAGGACATCCATAACGCCATGGCCGGCCTCGATGTCCTCTGGCATCCGGCGGTCAACGAAGGACTCGGCACCTCTCTCATCGACTCCTTGGCTCTCGGAGTTCCTCCGATCGCATTCGCGGTTGGTGGCGTAGGGGAGCTTATAGAGAACGAGAAAAACGGACTTCTTGTCCTACCCGAGGATGTTCATGCCTTCGCTGACGCTCACGCGACGCTGCTGAATCGTGGAAGCCGAGAGAAGCTTGCGGCCGCCGGACCGGGCCGAGCGGCCGTTTTCAGTGTAGAAGCGATGACGGACGGCGTTGAACGGGTGTACCAACGCATCCTCACAGCCTAACTTGGGACCATGCTTCACATCTGCATACCGACGTACAATGAAGGACCCACCGTGGGCGTGCTGCTCTGGCGCATTCGGAAGGTGTTCCAGGATTACTCTCGGGAGTACGAGGTGATCGTCTACGACGACGCCAGCACCGACGGGACACGGTCGACCCTCGAGCCGTACGCGAAGGTGCTGCCGCTCACCATTCTCCACGGAGAAACGAGGCAGGGCTTCGGACATGCGCTCAACGTCCTCGCAGCTGACGTGTCCCGGCGAACGAAGTATCCGCGACGCGACGCGATGGTCGTAATGCAGGCGGACTTCACTGACCAGCCCGAATCGCTTCCGGAGCTCGTGAAGCGTTTCGAAGGTGGAGCGGACATCGTCACTACGGAGCGTGACCGGTCGGCCATGCCGGTGGAGGTGCGCCGTCTCGCGCGCATCGGTCCGTGGATGATGCGTGCGCACGCAAAGGGAGAGATGGCCGACCCTTTCGGTTCATTCCGCCTGTTCAGGATTTCGCTCATACGTGACTATGCCAAGAACGCCGGTACGGAACCGCTCGTCACGAGCGACGGGTGGGCGGCGAACCTGGAGATGTTCGTGAAGCTCGCTCCTTTCGCACGAAAGTTAGAATCTGTGACGGTCGCTCCACGGTACGACCTTCGCCCGCGAGCGACTCGTGTGCGTCCGTTCGCGGATGCGATGGGTCTTTTCCGCGCCGGCAAGGCATCGCGCAGCTGGCGGACCGTGAAGGCGGCGCGCGCGTGATGTCAACGATTGCACGAGCGGCAATGATCGCCACCTGCGTGGTTGCTACCACAGGTTACTCGCAGACGCCATCAGCGGTGCCACCAGTGGTGGCGCCGACCATGGTGAGCACCGGTGGCGCTGCCCACGAAACGAGCAGTCAGTCTACCGCCGCATTCGCCGTTGGCGAGACTGCTGTGTACGATGTGAAGTTCGGCGCGCTCAAGGTCGGTTCCGCAAGCACTGTCGTTCAGAACGTGGAAGATGTGCGCGGCACTCCGGCGCTGCATACGGTTTTTCGTCTGCAGGGTGGAACGTTCTTCTTTCGCGTGAACGACGTATTCGAGAGCTGGATCGACCAAACCAACTTTGCATCGCTGCGTTTTTACCAGACGCAGCAGGAAGGATCCAACTCCCGGCAGAAGCGTTTCGAGATCTATCCTGACCGCGCGATGTACGTCGAGATGGACAAGAAGCCGCCGCGCGAACATCCGGGCGTCAAGGATCCGCTCGACGATGGATCGTTCCTTTTCTTCGTTCGCACACTTCCCCTGGAAGTGGGGCACACGTATGAATCTGACCGCTACTTCCGGCCGGATCGCAACCCCATTCGTGTGCGCGTTCTCAGGAAGGAAACCATCGAAGTGCCCGCCGGTAAGTTCGACTGCATCGTCGTGCAACCTGCCATAAAGACCGAGGGAATCTTCTCGGAGAACGGGAACGCTGAGGTGTGGCTTTCCGACGATAGCCACCACGTCCTGGTTCAGCTCAAATCGAAGCTGTCGTTCGGATCGATCAATCTCTACCTGCGCTCGTACAAGCCCGGCCCGTGAGCGTGACGCCGTATACTGTATGTGCAAAGTGAGGGCGCGTCCTGCGGCGCGCCCTCACTTATACCTGTATCGAATACCGCTCTAGTATCTGTTGAACGACTTGCGCTGACACTGCGCGCGTATCGCCGCGGCGGTGCTCGGGCTTATGAGGCGGATGATTCCGTAAGCGATTGCTCCGACGACGAGTACCTTTATCGCGATTGCCAGCACGAACAGGGCAATCCCGAATACGAGGCCGAATAATATGCCGCCGACTATCAGTGCGATGCCGAGAAAGAAGATGGTGCGCAGCATTGCTTGATTCTCCATGTGGAAGCTGCACGACGCGAGCGCGAGGCAGGGCTTCCGGGTTTGATTACCGTCCCCAATTCGACACCCTGGCGACCGCAAATGGTTGCTGACGTCACGATTCTGGGCAGTGGTATAATAGCGCTCACAGCGGCGCTCGAGATAGCCGACCGCGGGGCGATGGTCAGGCTGGTTGGAACGACCCACTCCGGTAACGCGTCCGCCGCCGCGGGAGGGATGCTCGCCCCGGCCGTTCACGCGGGTGCCGGGACGGCGCAGGACTTCGCGAACGCGTCTGCCGCCCGGTATCCCGGCTTCGTTGCTGCCCTCGCTGCCCGAACCGGCCGCCCCGTCCCGATCAACATGCGCGGAATTCTCGAGGTACCGGCGTCCGAGGCTGAGGCCGCGGGTCTCCGCGCGAGCCTTCCCTCTGGATCGAGGTGGATGAACGCCGCGGAACTATCCATGGAGGAGCCGGGAGTGTCAGGCCCTTGCGGCGCTGCCTTTCACGCTGCCAACGGTGCAGTCGAGGTTCTTCCGTTGATGGACGCACTCCGTTCGGCTGTGGCATCGCACGAGGGCATCCACGTGGTGCGGGAGGACTGCTGTGAAATCCACGTCTCGGCGGATGGTTGCAGCGTCCTGACCGATATGGAGAGCCGGCTTGCATCGGATCTCGTGGTGCTCGCCGCAGGGGCCTGGAGTGCGTTGATCGCCGGCTCCGGCCCCGCGGTGGCTGCGATTCAGCCGGTGAGGGGCCAGATGATAGCGTTCGAGGCAGAGTGCGTCTCGCACGTGGTCTGCGGAGAGGACGGCTACCTGATTCCACGCAGCGACGGCCTCACCGTGGCGGGCGGCACGATGGAACACGCGGGATATGATGCGTCTACCACGCCGGACGCAATACAGGTGCTGCACGACCGCGCCGCGCGGTTGTGCCCGGCCCTCGCGCTGATCCCGGTCCATTCCTCGTGGGCCGGCTTGCGACCGGTTACGCCGGACCTCCTGCCCATCATCGGCCCCGATCCGGAGCGCCCGCGACTGATTCACGCGTCGGGTCACTCGCGCAACGGTATTCTCCTCGCTCCGCTCACCGCCGAAGTTGTCGCGGACATCGTCAACGGTCAGTCGCCGCGCCACGATCTTGCTCAGTTTCTACCGGGGCGGACAGTAGGCTAGATTTGGCTGAGTATGGCTGAAATGTTGTACCAGATCATGGGGCGCCACAGGGCTGAGCCCCTCCCGGAGCGCAAGCCGTCCTGGCTCAAAGTCAGGGCGCCGGGCGGTCCCAATTATCTCCGGTTGACGCAGATGATGCGGGATCTCAATCTGCACACCGTATGTGAAGAGGCTTGCTGCCCGAACATCGGCGAATGCTGGGAGCACGGCACCGCCACGTTCATGATTCTGGGCGACGTCTGCACGCGGAATTGCGCCTACTGCGCCGTCTCGCATGGTCGACCGCCCGCCTACGACATAGCCGAGCCCGAGCGCGTTGGTGAAGCAGTCGCGGAGCTCGGGCTTCGCCACGCCGTGATCACGTCCGTGGATCGGGATGATCTGCCCGACTTCGGCGCATATATCTTCGCCGAAACCATTCGCCAGATCAAGCAGCGGCTCCCGGAATGTTCGGTCGAAGTGCTCGTCCCCGATTTCCAGGGAAGGCGCGAAAGCATCGCGACGGTACTCGAGGCGGGTCCGGACATCTACAACCACAACACCGAGACCGTCCCCCGACTGTACAAGAAGTGCAGGCCCGGCGGGCGATATCCACGCGTGATGGAGATCTTTCGCACTGCGAAGCAGATTGCGCCCGATGTCCCCACGAAGACCGGACTGATTCTCGGAATGGGCGAGACACTCGAGGAAGTCGCAGTGGTCATGGAGGATCTTCGCGAAGTTGACGTGGACATCCTGACACTCGGCCAGTACCTGCGGCCGTCCGACAGTCACATTGCGCTGGATCGTTACGTGACGCCGGCGGAATTCCGCGAGCTTTACGAACTGGGCATGTCGCTTGGCTTCAGGCATGTCGAGTCCGGACCGCTGGTCCGGAGCAGCTACCACGCCTGGGAACAGGTTCAGGCAGCAGGCGTCAACTGAGCCTGCATCTTCATCGGCGCGTCAGGGACGATTTTGCGGAAATCGCGCGCCGCACTTTCACTCGGCGCAGGCCAGCAGCAGCAGCAGCAGCAAATCTCAGCCTGCAGCATCAACCGTACGTAAAAAGTCATGGCAAAGAAGAATTCGACAAATAACGTGGCCGCGAGCGATCGCGAAGCCGCTCTCGGCTACCTGCGCACGATGTTGCTGCAGCGCCGTTTCGAGGAGAAGTGCGCGGAAGCATACGCCATCG
>JALYYT010000032.1 GCA_030946285.1 Gemmatimonadota bacterium | reverse complement strand
AGGGCCCGCTCGAGACGCCAATCGGGTACGGCAACAAGAGCGCGAACGTCACGCTCCGGAAGCTCTTCGAGACCTTCGCCAACGTTCGTCCCGTCCGAGAGCTGCCGGGCGTGAAGACACCCTACGCCGGCCGGAACCTCGACATCGTAGTCGTGCGCGAGAACGTGGAAGATCTCTACGCCGGCATCGAGCACATGGAGACACCCGCTGTCGCTCAGTGCCTCAAGATCATCACGCGGCCAGGCTGCGAGAAGATCACCCGATTCGCATTCGAGTACGCGGTGGCGGAAGGACGGCACAAGATTCATTGCGCGACGAAGGCGAACATCATGAAGCTCACCGAAGGAATGGTGCAGCACACCTTCGAGGATATCGCGAAGGAATATCCGTCAATCGAATCGAAGCACATACTCGTTGACAACGCCGCGCACCAGCTCGCGATGCACCCCGAACAGTTCGACATGATCCTCACAACGAACATGAACGGCGACATCCTGAGCGATCTCACATCGGGACTCACCGGCGGCCTGGGCTTCGCTCCATCAGCGAACATCGGGAGCGGTGTCGCGATGTTCGAAGCCGTGCACGGGTCGGCCCCCGACATCGCAGGAAAAAATCTTGCCAATCCGACCGCGCTCATTCTGAGCGCGCTCATGCTCCTGCGTCACGTTGGTGAAGGGAAGGCTGCTAGCGAGATCGAGAACGCGGTGCTGGTGACGCTGGAGGAAGGCGTACGTACGGGCGACATGGAAGGAACGCGGCCGGCTTCAGGAACTCGTGAGTTCACGGACGCGATCATTGCGAACCTCGGACGCAAGTCGAAGCTCGCCAAGCCGCGCGAGTTCAAGCGCATCGTCGTTCCACAGTCGAGCGATGAAGTCGGACACGTGGAAGTGAAGGAAAGGCTCGTCGTCGGTGTGGACGTGTTCATCGAATCGCTCGAACATCCGGTCCGGATCGGCGAGACGCTCCAGCGCCTTGCGGAAGGAACCGACCTCAAGCTCAAGGTGATATCGAACCGAGGCACCGCAGTCTGGCCCGACACCGCGCACGGAACGTCGCTCGTGGACGCCTATCAGTGCCGCTTTGTAATCGCAAGTCCCGTTGACGCCGACGTGACGGACGCGCAGATCCTGAGCCTCCTCCAGAAGATCTCTGTCACGTATCGGTGGGGCCACGTCGAGAAGCTCCAGCGATTCGACGGAAAGGACGCCTTCAGCAAGGCTCAGGGCGAATCGTAGCACGAACGGAAAAAGAAAAAGGCCGGAAGCATCACTGCTTCCGGCCCTTTTCGCACTTCCGAGCCAGCCGCTTACTTAATCGGGCTGTTGCCGATCACGCCGGCGATGCCGTAGATGAAGCCATTCGAGGCCATGATGCCAGGCTGGACGATAGGCTGGTTGTTCACTTCCGGGTGGCCATTCTCGAACCCGAAGTGGATGTGCGTGCCGCGAAGCGTGGTAGCAGTCTTGAGCTTGAGAACCTCGCGCGTGTCGATCTTGCCACTCACGACGTGGTTCAGGAGCAGGTCGCGGAGCTTCTTCGGGTTGGCCTTGAGATCAGCCATGTCCGAAGCCGAGACATTGGCAAACGCGTCATCGGTCGGCGCGAAGATCGTAATCGGCGCCGCACCGCGGAGCGACGGCATCAGATGCGCCTCTTCGAGCAGCGCAACGAGCGTCTTGTAGTTCGGCAGGCGCTCGAGCGTCGAACCGACAGAAGCGTCGCCCGGCATCGGGTGGTTGGTTTCAACGCGGGTCGTCACGACGGCCGTGTCTGCCTTCGTGTGAACCACGGTGTCCTGATGCACGACGACTACGGTGTCGCGACGGACAACGGTTCCCTGGGCTGAGGCCAGTACGGGAACGCAGGCGGCAGCTGCGGCAATTGCGAGGGATGAAAAACGGTAATTTATGCGCATTTTTGTGATATCTCCTATTCAAGTGGTCCGGCCGACCTACACTACGATCCGGAGATACACCTGAAGTGCATAGAGGGGGCCAGAAAGATTGCGCGCGGATCCGGCGGACCAGTTTAGAACGATTGTTCCAGTCCGGTCTTGGTGACTGATTCCGGGACGAAATAGCCCTGGAGTTCGGTCGGCTGCCGAAACTACAACGATGCGCTGTTCTGGACTGGGCTCGCGGTCCTGATCGCCGCCGTAGGCCGACCCTCGACGACGCGTTATCATAGGAAGTCGCGCGTAGCTGTCGCGTGGCACTACTGAACCCAACCAATTCTGCACACGATGTTGATTGTCGGAC
>JALYYT010000015.1 GCA_030946285.1 Gemmatimonadota bacterium | reverse complement strand
GTATCTCGTGGAACACGCAGGGGCGCAGTCGAGACGACGCTGCTTCGTCCGTTGGTTCGCGGTGAGACACTGTCACCTTGGCGACTTATACCGAACGACGAGCACATTGTCTGGACACATGGCCCAGACGGGTCTGTCCTGCGCCGATTACCCGCGGGCGCAACTCGCTGGCTCGTTGCGTCACGCGGACGGCTCGAGCGCCGCGTCGACTCCCGGTCGGCGCGCTGGTGGGCGCTTTTTCGTATCGAGTGCGCGAGTTGCATGACCCCACGGGTTGTGTGGGCAGATTTTGGCCGTAGGCCCCGCGCCGCCGTTCTCGATGCATTTGATACAACGGTACCGCTCAACACCTGCTATTCCATCGCATGCCAGACGGATCCAGATGCGCTTGCACTGGCGGCAATACTCAATTCCGGAGTTGCGGCGGCGTGGCTGGGCGCGCTCGCCGAGCCAGCAAGAGGCGGCTACAAGCGCTTCCTTGGCTGGACGGTCTCCCGACTACCGGTTCCCGCCGACTGGATGTGTGCGCGACATATCCTCGCCGACATTGCACGGGAGGCGCGCGACGGCCGACCGCCTGATCCCGGCGCGCTCGATCTCGCGGTGCTCGATGCGTATGGACTCGATCACATCACCTTCGCGCCACTACTCGAATGGAGCCGCTCCCGCAATGCTTGACTCTGCGGCACTCGTCCCGCTGTCGGTAGCCCGCAAGGCGATCGCTAGTTGCATACTCGGAAATCGCGCGGCCACCCCACTCCGTATCGGCGATATCACTCTCCACCCTCATCAGCGGTCCGCCATGGATCGCATCCGTGCCATGCTGGCAGCTCACGGAGGTGCGCTCCTGTGCGACGACGTAGGACTTGGCAAGACCTACGTCGCGCTGGCCGTCGCCGCCTCGTACGATCCCGTCGTGGTCGTGGCGCCCGCGGTGCTTCTCGCAATGTGGCGGAACGCGCTCGCCGTCACGGGAGTTACGGCTACTGTCGTATCGCTGGAATCGCTCGGTCGCGCCGGAATGCCGAGCCTGCGGCATTCACTCGTCATCGTGGACGAAGCACATCATTTCCGCAACATCTCCACTCGCCGATATGCATCACTGGCTCACGCATGCGCGCTTTCGCCCGTTCTGCTTCTGACCGCGACTCCACTTCATAATTCACGTCAGGATGTAGCGTCGCTGGTAGCGCTTTTTGCAGGTAGCCGGGCGCATTCGATGACCGACGCGGAGCTCGCGGCAGTAATTGTTCGGCGAAGTCACGGAGTTGGGTATATCACTCACGACATCCCGGAGATTCATCACGCCCCCAGTCGGGTCATCATGGCAGATGAAGACGTGCTCGACCGGATACTCGCGCTCCCCCCCGCGGTTCCCCCGAGCGGCGGGGGGATAGCCACGACACTCGTGGTTCATGGGCTCGTGCGCCAGTGGGTGTCCAGCAACGCCGCGCTCCACGGGGCACTCAAACGGCGTATCGCGCGATCCCGATCACTACTCTCGACGCTCGACGCCGGCCGTTACCCGACAGCAGCCGAGCTTTCGGCGTGGGTATACACGGGTGATGCTATTCAGCTCGCCTTCACGGAGCTGCTGGATCCAGCGACCACCCCGCTCGCACACCTTGCGCATACGCTACGCGCGCACGTAGCCGCGCTCGAGCGACTCTTTGGCTACGTGAGTCGGCTCGATGACGAACCGCTGGCACGCTTCCTTCGAGAGATTTGCGCTGTGCACCGCGGCGAACGAATCGTTGCTTTCACGTCATATGCTGAAACAGCGGAGGCGCTTTACCGACGCCTGAAAATCCACGGGCACGTCGCGCTGCTTACCGCGCGAGCGGCGACAATCGCGAGTGGTTCGGTCGCACGCGCAGAGATTCTGCGGCAGTTCGCCCCGCGCGATGCATCCGACGCTGGAATGCCCGAGCATCAACGGATCGATCTTCTCATCGCTACCGATGTTCTCAGCGAGGGGGTGGATCTTCAGGGCGCGTCGGTAGTGGCGCACCTCGACCTTCCGTGGACAGACGCTCGCCTGAAGCAGCGCGAGGGACGACTCGCCCGGCTTGGCTCACGTCACCCACGCGTCGTGGCATACGCGGTCAACCCGCCACCGCGCGCGAACGCATTGCTCCGCGAGCTGGAGATACTCGCCACGAAGTCCTTACTGCACGCTTCACTGCTCGGCGATGGGACTATCGATCCTG
The DNA here is from genome assembly GCA_030946285.1 of Gemmatimonadota bacterium. GTDB lineage: Bacteria > Gemmatimonadota > Gemmatimonadetes > Gemmatimonadales > Gemmatimonadaceae > Fen-1247. The sequence continues at coordinate 947 of JALYYT010000015.1, read as the reverse complement.
ATGCGGACGATCGCGAAAATTCGCCCGTTCGCAACGGAGAGCGTGTCAGGGCCCTTCTCGAGAAATGGAAGCCGGAGGCCGGCGAGGTAGTCGCGCCGTGTATCGGTCACGCGAGCACGATCAGGACCTTCGCTATCGGCGCGTGGATCGTGGATGGAGTGCCGATTGCCCTCGCATGGTACGCGGATGGCAGCAAGCCCCGACACGTCACCGAGGACTTACGCGAAGTCGGATGCGCGCTCGGCATGCTGGAGAACGCGACTGACCTCTTTCCCAAAGTGTGGAGCGAGAGGTGGGTAAACGAGATCATTTGCGCAACCGGAGATTGGTATGAGCACCATCGTGCACGGAAAATGATCGGCGCTTCACCAGGGTCGGTTCGTCCACACTCGTCGTTCAGTCTGCCGAAGACACTCGCGCATGTGGCGGATTGGAGCACTTCGTCCACGTCCTTCGCGCGCAGATCACGCTCCGCCGCAGTCGCGGGCCGACTGAGGCGAGCCGCCCATCTGCCGCTGCCAGTCGCGGTCGAATGGTCGCTTGAATCGCTCTGCGAATCGGCGGACGAAGCATCAGTCAACGCCATCCTCGAAGTGGTGGAGCGCGCGCAGGCAGATCTCCCGCCCGACGGAGCGACCGGTCTGGAATGCGTAGCGCTGATCCTGGGAAGTGCCGGGCCGCCCGGAGACTCCGGAATTTCGCGTCCGATCGCCTCGTTTGGACCGCGATCAACCTGACCATATGCGTTACAATTCGCCCTATGGCAGAAACGAACGTCGCAACCGGAGCCGCAAAGCCCCGCACCCGTCCAATCGCTGTCCTTTTCGACCTCGACGGCACTCTCATCGACTCTATCGGGCTCCTCCTGGCCAGTGTACGCCACGCATTCGAAGGCTTCAACGGCCGCTCCCCGACCGAGCAGGAGTGGGTGGCGGGGATCGGTACTC
>JALYYT010000408.1 GCA_030946285.1 Gemmatimonadota bacterium | reverse complement strand
GTTGCTGCAGACTCCCCCGACGACGCGAGACCGGGTGTGGCCACTGTAAATGCCTTGGGATACGATACGGCTACCATCGCATCGGTGACGTCGCTGGGAACTCCTGCGTCGGCCAGTGCCATGAGCCTTGACGCGTCCACGTTGAAGCCCTGTCGCCGTTCCAGGATCCAGGCGGTGACAACAGTGGAATCGGTATTTCGCGAAGCGTCGATCACATCGGACGCGCCCAGCGGCGCGCTCGCCGCCGAGCGCGCGGCGCCAGTGGCGAGCTGTCCAGCGCGCAACTCGTCAGCCAGCTGTCGTGGAAGCGTTTCGGGAATAGCTGTCGGTGAATAGCGGAGGACGTTGACCGACCGTGAAGCGCCGGCCCTGACTGACTCCACGTTCACCCACTTGCCTTCGGGCGAGATCGCGAACATGCCATCGGATGTGCGAACAGTGCCGCCAGCACAGTCGAAACGCGACTGCAGGTACAACCTGCGTCCATCTGCCGACCACCGCGCTGATTCGGGTCCGGTGCAGCCCCGTGCAGTGCGCGTGCGGCTGGCGCCGGTCACGATGGTGTCATTCATCGCAACTTTCCCACCCTCGATCGTCACGATCTGGGCACCCGCGTTCGACTGTCGCTGCGACGGCAGTTGCACTGCCAGCGGGACTACGCACACGACTGCAGAAGAACCGCCAGCAATCGCGCTTCCCGCGATTCCCGCTCGTTCCGGCGCGTCCGGCCTCCAGCACCCGCTCCAGGCAGTCCAGTTTCCAGTCGCCTGAACCGTTTGAGCGGAAGCAATGATTGGTGAACCCGGAACTGCGGCGATGAAGATCGCTGCAACGAATACTCCGGCCACTCCCTGACACAGTTTGTTCATCTGCTCTCCTCAGTACCTGATGGTAAGACCAAGCGTCGTGGTGAAACCGGAAAGATCGAGCTTGTTGAAACCGGAGAAGCTCTGGTTCAGCGATCCGCGTGCCCAGATGTACTTCGCCTCTCCATTCAACGCCAGTCTCGGGGACAGCGACAGATTGGCTCCCACGAGACCCTGCACGGCGGGAGTCCATCCGGATGACTTGAAATCACCGCTGAATACCGAGTTCGAATTCTGGTAGTCGACAAAGTCGCCCTTCTGTTCGAAAGTGTACTGCATCGCACCAGCTCCCGCGCCGACGTAAGGCACGAAACGAGCTGGCACCCACGCAAATTTCCCAATGGATCTACCCTGGTCCGTGAGATATGCACGAGCGCTCAACATGACCGGGATTCGCGTGAAATCCGTAGTCTGTGTTATCTCCTGGTTATTCTGGTCCACGTACTTGCGGTAGTGCGACGGCGAGGACGACGAATTGTACGACACACCCAGGACGAGGTCGAAGCGCGGAGCAATATTGAACGCCACGTCAGCCCCAACCACGGGTCCGCTGAAGGAGCTGCGGTTGAGCGTGAACTGCTGCGTTGTGAACGAGAAGAGGTCACTGCCGGCATTCGCGTGCGAGTAGCCACCGCTCAGTGTGACGCTCCCGGACGGCTGCTGAAAAAGAAAACCGTTACCGGAGCCTTGCGCGGCGGCCGGGCGGGCGAAAATGCCGAGGGCCAGCGGGATGCTCGCCGCGAGCAATGCAAGTAGTCGCGCGCGCATCCTCGACCCTCCGATGGGCCACGCATTGTGCATGTGACGCGCAGAATTGACGGCACTGCCGGCAACGATTTGGTGGGGCGCTGTCATACAGCGGTATCCTCTGGGGGCGGTGGTTGAGCACATCATACACCGTCGACCCGCTTCCGGTCCCTCGATTGCCACCCGCGAGCGAAGCCAGGCGCGGCGCGTCCACCCTGAAATGGCGGTCGCTAGATTGACGAGGCATGACGATTCCCGCAGAAGAGTCACAGTGGCGACCCGCTGTCCGAGGTCTCGATCTCGACTCCGAAACGCGCTGTCGGCATTACGGAAGCGGCGTTGACATAGTCGCAATCAGAATGTCCTGCTGCGATGAATATTATGCGTGCAAGGAGTGCCACGACGCGCTCGCCGGCCATCAAATTCTACCGTGGCCATCCGGCAGCGGCGACGCCCGTGCCATCATGTGCGGAGCCTGCGGGACGGAATTGACTATCCGGGAGTACCTCGACTGCGAGGACCAATGCACACGATGCGGCGCAGCTTTCAACCCACGCTGCAGGCTGCACCACCGGTTCTACTTCGCTTTCTGATCAGCTGCCTGAAGGCCGGATACAGTCTCGTTACGGTAATCGCAAGCCGCTGGTCTCAACATCTCGCATATTTACCGCCATATCCGGGGCGCGACGGGCCAGCTCTCGCGGCGGGGTCACGCCCCTTCCCTCGTAATTGTGCAGAACACGGGACAATGGTGCAATCAGAAGAGTCACCGCGATCAGCCAGCGATGATCCACCAGGCGAGCCGATCGTTGAGCCAACGGTCGAACCGATCGTGGAAGTTGCGCGACGATCAACCGGTGTCACCAGCGATGCCGTGGACAGTGTTCTGTCGCGCTACTTCAGGAACGAGACGACTCTCGAAGCCGCACAGATCGCACTCCTCCAGGAGTGGCAGGAAATGGCCAGCCCCGGCGCGCACGGTCCGGCGATGCTGGCGCTGACCAAGTGGACCATCAGATCCGCCGCACAATCGGCTGGGCGGGATCTGGACGACGACACTCTGTATCTCCTGCTCGAACCGATCTCGTCGCTGTTCAAGCGCGGCTGACCGCTACCTCACCCTCGCAGTCCAGTTTGAATACACGTCGCTTCCGAAAGGTGTGAGTCCCTCCGATCCCGCGTAGCCAAGGTGCGCGAGACCAAAGATGTCTTCCACGCTCCTCAGCATCGAATAATGGTTGTACGGCGCATCCGTCACCGTGCCGCCCTTGATATACCGACTGAGCAGAACGGCCCCGATGCGGCCGCCTCCTGGGCCGTGTGTGCCCGGCGCCGGTGTATTGGGACCGGTAGGCTCGTTGCAGCACGCCGAAGCGTCGGCACTCCCCGCTTCATCGAACGTCACGATGATGAGTCCGTCATCGCGATACGCCTTCGACTTCTGAATGATTGGAATCCAGTGCACCAGTAACTCGTTTGCCGACACGAGGCCGCCCGGTTCCCCGTTTCTGCACGGGGCGTCGTGACCGTCATGGCACAAATTCGGGCTGATGAACACGTAATTGGGCGTCGTTGCAACCGACTGAAGATCATACTCGAAGGCAGTGAGCGGAACGACGTTCTTCTGGCACGCGGGGGTGTCGATTACCGAGTGGAAGTACACGAATGGATCGTGCTTCGCGGCGTACTGGTCGTTCGCCGTCGCACGCTCGGTGGGATCGAGCTCCCCGATTTTCGCATGCGCACAAGTTGCGGATTCGCGCGCCGGATCCTTGCCCATGTCCTCCATGTACGCTTTCCACGAGAGTTTTCGCGCCGTCAGCTGATTCGCGATTGTGGAAACGGTGGCCGGGTACGCGCATCCCTTGCCGATCGGTTGCCCGTCGGCAGACGTCCCGGTCTGCACGAACTCGATGTACCGGCCACAATCCGCCTGTGTCGACGGATTGGGCGCGATACCTGAAATCATCGATACGTAATTGTCCAGACTGAGATGTCCGGTGCCGTAGTACTGGCGAAGCAGCGCGCCCTGACTCGCCAGGGAGTCGGCGAGATACGGCGCTCGTGTACCCGCGCCGAAAGTAGTCTCGTAAGCCTGATTCTCGAGCACGATGACGAACACGTGCCTGATCGGCGGCGTGCGATGCTGGCCGGCCACTGATCCGAATGGCGCGAACGCTGCGAGCGCACATCCAGCCGACAGGACACAGCGACGGGTGCTCCAGAGCTTCATAATCAGTGCCGGGAAGTTGAGGTTGGTGACTCAAGGAGAATCATATGGTGCGAGCAGCTGCCTCGCCATCCAGTGACACGTCCGGTACATTCGGGCTCCCGGGTGACCCGTACCGCGCACGCGTTCCGGCTGGGAGCTTGCATCTGTCACATGGAACCCGGAACCCCGCGACGAGATCGACAACGACATCGACAACGACATCGACATCGACTCGCGCGCGAGTTTGTCACACGGGAAACTTCTACTCAGGGGGAGCGCGGACGTGCCCGACAATCAGCAATCATCCGGCGAACGTATTTTCGCCGACATCACGCAAACCGTCGGCAACACGCCGCTCATCGAGCTGCGCCGCATCGCAGGCGGCCTTCCCGGCCGGGTCGCCGTGAAGCACGAAGGGTTCAACCCTTTCAATTCAGTGAAGGACCGCATCGGCGCTTCGATGCTCGACGCCGCAATCGCGAGCGGCGCGCTCAGACCAGGCATGATCATCGTCGAGCCCACCAGCGGCAACACCGGTATCGGTATAGCGTACGCCGCCACCGCGCGTGGATTTCGCTGCATCTTCGTGATGCCGGACACCATGACCATCGAGCGCCGCAACATGTTGCGCGCACTGGGCGGCAAGGTGATCCTCACCGAAGGTGCCAAGGGTATGAAGGGCGCCATCGCGCGCGCTGAAGAAATCGCAACCAAGCTCGGAGAACGCGCATGGATGCCGCGCCAGTTCGACAACCCGTCGAATCCGGCGGCCCACTACCGCACGACTGGACCGGAGATCTGGAATGACACCGCCGGCAAGGTCGACATTTTTGTTGCCGGCGTCGGAACGGGTGGTACCATCACCGGCGCCGGACGGTATCTCAAGGAACGGAATCCAGCGATCAGGGTCGTCGCCGTCGAGCCGGCCGAAAGTGCGGTGCTCTCGGGCGGAGAGCCTTCGCCTCACAAGCAGCAGGGCATCGGCGCCGGTTTCATTCCCGGCAACCTCGATACGAGCATCTACGATGAGGTCATTCGCGTAACCAATGATGATGCGATAGCGACGACGCGTCGTATCGCCCGCGAGGAAGCGATCTTCGCCGGCATCTCGTCCGGCTCGATAACGTGGGCGGCGCTCCAGCTCGCGACCCGCCCCGAAAACAAGGACAAGCTCATTGTCTCGATCATCTGCGATTTTGGAGAGCGGTACCTTTCCAATCCGGTTTACGCCGACCTGCCCGACCCCGATTTCACCGACGTGGAGTCGGAGCTCTCCTGATCGAGGCGTCCCGGATCGAAGCGTCACGCATGGGAATCTCCTGAAATGAAAAGATCCCGCTCGGCATGCCGAGCGGGATCTTTCTTTCGTCAGCGGCGCCGAGTGCTACCAGCGATAGTGAGCGAACGCCTTGTTGGCTTCTGCCATGCGGTGGGTGTCTTCCTTCTTCTTCACGGCGTTACCCTCGCCCTTGCTGGCGGCGATGACTTCAGCGGCGAGCTTGTCCGCCATGGACTTCTCGTTGCGGCCACGTGAGTAGAGGATCAACCAGCGCATTGCGAGCGCGGTACGGCGCTCCGGACGAACCTCGACCGGAACCTGGTACGTTGCACCGCCGACTCGGCGGCTCTTGACTTCGACCATCGGCTTCAGGTTGGCGATCGCCTGCTTGAAGACGGTGACGCCGGGCTGAGCTGTCTTGGCCTCGACGTTGTCCATCGCGTCGTTGAAAATGCGCTCAGCGGTGCTCTTCTTCCCCTGATACATCATCACGTTGATGAACTTGGCCACGGTCTGGCTCTCATAGCGCGAATCCGGAAGGATGGTGCGCTTGACTGACTTCTTGCGACGGCTCATTTACTTCTTCCCCTTGGTCGGCGCGGCCTTTCCGCCGGCCTTCGGCTTCTTGGTCCCGTACTTGGAGCGGCTGCGATTGCGGCCGTTCACGCCCGAGGCGTCCAGCGTGCCGCGAACGATGTGATATCGAACACCGGGGAGATCCTTCACACGACCGCCGCGAATGAGCACGATGGAGTGCTCCTGCAGGTTGTGACCTTCACCGGGGATGTAGGCGGTGACTTCGAAGCCGTTGGTGAGACGCACACGCGCAACCTTGCGGAGAGCGGAGTTCGGCTTCTTGGGGGTGGTCGTGTACACGCGAGTGCAGACGCCACGCTTCTGGGGATTGGACTTCAGCGCTGGTGCCTTTTCCTTCTTCGCCACATCGCTGCGGCTTTGGCGGACCAGCTGATTAATTGTCGGCATTTACCATGGATCGACAAGGAAAGGCCTCCCCACGGCGGAGTGGCCACAGCCTGGATAATCTAGACGGTGCGCCCACGCCCTGCAACCGCACGGGAGTTCGGAGTTGGACTATGTCTCGCCTCAGAGCTCGCCGATAAACGCTGCCCGCCGCCAGGATCACATTAATGCTCTTCAATTCGGTCGTCGCGCAGTTCCGGGCGTTTCCACTGGACCAAACGTAAACGGTCTGGCTGGAGTCATTCGGCCTCGCGCTCGTTTGCACGCTACTCCGCGATGACGAACCGAACGAAGTCGCACTTGTCTTTCTACCACCGGTAGCCCACCTCGGCTATTCTTTCCCACGGCAACCGTGCGATGATTCTTGCACTGTTGGCGATCTTCGTGAACGGCCACACCCCTATGATGCAAGATCCCGCACCCGACAGCACCGAAGTGACAGGAGCGTGAACGCCACCTTCGCCATTGGCGCCATTCTCGCCACCGTCGGAATACTCCTCGGCGGCTCGGTACTGCTCACGCGCCTCACCGGGCGTATCGGGATCCCAATTGCACTCGGCTTCATCGTAGTTGGCGTGCTGGCCGGAGCCGAAGGTATCGGCCACATACCGTTCAGCGACTACTCCTTCGCGTTCCGCGCCGGAGTAGTCGCGCTCGTGCTCATCATCTTTGACGGCGGATTGAACACCCCGCCAGCATCGTTGCGCGCCGTCGCTGCACCTGCGCTGTCGCTCGCGAGTGTCGGTGTGTTTCTCACCGCGTTGATTGTTGCCGGGTTCGCGTGGTCGGTGGGAGGACAGGAGTGGGCGATAGCCATGCTCCTGGGCGCGGTCGTATCGTCAACCGACGCAGCGGCCGTATTCGCGACGCTTCGTGGAAGCGGGGTCACGCTCAAGACACGTGTCGCAAGAACGCTGGAAGCCGAATCAGGACTCAACGACCCGGTGGCGATCATCCTGGTGATATCGCTTACGACATTCGCCATGCGGAACAAGACCGGGCACGGTGAGTCGATGTGGATGCTCCCGGCGCTTGCCGCACTGGAGATGTGTATCGGGGCCGCCGCCGGATGGCTGGCGGGCAGGCTTGCGGTTCCGCTGCTTGCGAAAGTCCGGCTCGAATCCGCTGGGCTCTATCCTGTGTTGACGCTTTCGATCGCCTTCGCGGTGTTCGGGCTCGCAACCGTCCTTCACGGCAGCGGATTTCTTGCAGTCTACCTTACCGGCGTGACTCTCGCTGGAGCCGAGCAACTTCCGCACAGGCCTGCGATCCTTCGCGTGCACGACGCGTTCGCGTGGCTCGCGCAGATCGGAATGTTTCTGATTCTCGGACTGCTGGCTTTCCCTACACGCCTCGCGACGGCCGCTGTTCCGGCGATTGAGCTGGCCTTCGTACTGACGCTCATTGCGCGCCCACTCGCTGTCGCGATCTGTCTCGCGCCATTCCGCTATTCCTTTCGCGAGACTCTTTTTCTTGGACTCGTCGGCCTGCGCGGCGCGATTCCGATCGTCCTCGCAACTATCCCTGTGATGTCAGGCCTGCACGAGGGATACCGGATATTCGACGTAGTCTTCTTTGTCGTTGTGATCAACGCGCTGATGCCGGGCACGGTGGTATCCTGGCTCGCGCGAAAAATGCGCGTCGTCGGCACGAGCACGCCTGAACCCGTGGCGACCATCGTTGTGGAAACGAGCGAGCCGATGCGTGATTCGCTTCGCTCGTACTACATAGACCAGGCACTCCCGGTGTGCGGCGTCCCGCTCGCAGACATTCCCTTCCCGGACGGTGCAGCAGTAACGATGATCGTTCGCGGATCGAATCTGCTCGTGGCCGAAGGATCCACACTTCTGCGCGCCGGCGACCACGCGTATGTGCTCGCATCCCAGGAAGCCGCGCCGCTCGTGCAGCTGCTGTTTGGTCGTCCCGAGGAGATCGAGTAGCACCCAAACACCGTGCGGCCGCAGATGCAGTGCGGCCGCACGGTGTCACCACGCAGAGTTGTGCAGCGTTGTGATTACTTGCAGCTGTCCACCTTGCGGGTATCGAGATGCAGGAGGCACGTTGATGTCCCCACTGTGATCGTCGCGGTGGCCGAACCGTCGTAGGTGACGACTACGCGGCGATTGATGAGCGTGGTCACGAGCTTTCCGCCGCCGTCATCTTCCACGGCGGTGGACTGAACCACGTGTATCATCGTACCGCTCCTGGGATACGGACTCGTCGCGCGATGTTCCGCGAATACCAGTGCAACGACAGTGTCCGCGCTGATCCCGGCGAACGTGCGTGACTTGCTTCCGTTCTTGAATACACTGGTGTCCGCGCCAGTGCCGGCACCGTTCGTCGTTCTGGTGCCGTTCGGATCCATGAAGCCGCCCACGGCGCGGTGGCTGTTGCGATACAGCGACTCGTGCAGCGTACTGTCCGGCGAGACAATCTTCTTGCTCGCCACAAGAGTGGTACGGATCGTATCGGTGACACCTTTCACGAAGCCCGACGTCGTTACACCCTTGTTATCGAGAAACGTGATAGTGGAGGCGGAGGACTCACTGGTGTTCGCGAAGACGCATAGAAGATGATCGTGTGACGCGTCATCGTGACATGGATTCCCCGAAGGGGGCATTATCGGTGGTGTGCCAGCCGGCTTGTTGTCGTGGTTCTCCCCAGTCGCAGGCGGTGGTGTCGTTCCTGTAGATGTAGTACCCGACGTCCCGGAGGTGGTGGTCGGTGGTGTCGTCGGTGGTGTCGTCGGTGGGGTGCTTGGCGGCGGCGTGTGCTCACCCGCGGATGGAACGAGCGACACCTGGCTCACGTTCACCGATGCAGCAACGCCAGCAAACATGTCACTGGTGACGAAATTGTCCAGGTCGGCCATCACGGCATTAGCTGCGCTCACGGCGACCTGCGCGTCCACGGCTTTTGCGTTCACGGCCGCGTTCGCCGAGACGCCGGGAGTTGTGGCTACGCTGTCACTTGCACTGCAGCCTGCGAGCGTGGCTACGACGGCAATGCCGAGCCAACTGCTGAGGTTCTTCCGCGTCATGGATTTCGGGTGGAGGGTTGTGAAAAGGCGCTTGTCAGTCACCGGTAATGGACGGTATCAGGTCGGCTCACGCAACTGGCCGGATAGGTTAGGAACGCACAAAGGGCGCTCCTCTCGAAGCGCCCTTTGTTTAGCCGGTCACTGCGACCGATTCTACTCTTCGCCTGGAAGCGGCTTGATTCCGGCCATTGCCCCGGCGCCAATTGCGGCGGCGAGCTTGCCCGGACGGAAATCCTCGTCCTCGTCGCCGGCGGCGAGGATCTCCTCCATCGTCGGCTCGGGCGGCTCTTCCACGATCGGAGCTGGTACCGCAACGCCTTCGATGTCCACTTCCTGATACCGGTACACACCAGTACCGGCCGGAATCAGGTGGCCGATGATGATGTTCTCTTTGAGTCCCATCAGGTCGTCCTTCGCACCGCGGATGGCTGCATCCGTCAGTACTCGGGTCGTCTCCTGGAACGAAGCGGCAGAGATGAACGACTGCGTCGTGAGCGACGCCTTCGTGATGCCGAGGAGCAGAGGCTCGGACGTAGCCGGCCGCTTGCCCTTCTTCTCGGCACGCGCATTCATGTCCCGGAAGATCGTCCGGTCCACGTGCTCCGCCTCTAGGTATTCCGTTTCTCCGGAATCCAGGATGCGCTCCTTCTGAAGCATCTGCCTGACGATCACGCCAATGTGCTTGTCGTTGATCTTCACGCCCTGCAGGCGGTAAACCTCCTGCACTTCGTTGAGCAGATATTCCTGAACTGCGCGCGGGCCCTTGATCCGAAGAATGTCGTGCGGATTGACGGGTCCTTCCGACAGACGATCACCGGCGCGCACTCGGTCTCCCTCGTGCACTCGCAGATGCTTGCCTGACGCGACCTCGTACACCTGCGCTTCCGCTGCATCGTCCGGAATCGAGACTCCGTTTTCGACGCGCATCGGCTGCACGAAGATCTCGCGCTTGCCGCGCTTGATGTCTCCGAAGCGAACCACTCCATCTATCTCGGAGATCGTCGCTGGATCCTTCGGCTTGCGCGCTTCGAACAATTCGGCAACACGCGGCAGACCGCCCGTGATGTCGCGAGTCTTGTAGGCTTCACGACTGATCTTGGCGATGATGGTACCAGGCGTGACCTGTTCACCATCGTTGATGATCAACTGCGCGCCGACCGGGATCACGAAGTCGCGGATACGTTCATCCTTGCCGCCCTTCGTGCTCCAGATCTCGATGTGCGGATGCAGCTTCTTCTCTCGGTCGTCGATGACGACTCGCTGACGCAGACCGGTGAGCTCGTCGAGCTCCTCGGAAACCGACTCTTCCTCGACCAGGTCGACAAAGCGCACGGTTCCTTCCACGTCGGCGATGATCGGGGTGGTGTACGGGTCCCAGGTAAAGATCACCTGCTCCTTCTTCACCTCGTCGCCGTTCTTCACCATCATCGTGGCGCCGAGTGGTACCTGAAGGCGCGCACCAACTCCCGTGCTGCGGTCGCCCGAAGCGCGGATGGTGAGCTCACCTTCGTACGATGTGACGATCTTGCCGCCATCGGTGTTGGTGACCGTGACCAACCGGTCTCCGTACTCGATGACGCCTGCCACCTTGCTCTTTCGTGCTGTCTGCTCGGCGATACGGGCAGCAGTTCCACCGATGTGGAACGTGCGCAGCGTGAGCTGAGTACCAGGCTCGCCGATTGACTGGGCCGCGATGATGCCGACGGCCTCGCCCTTGTCCACCATTCCCATGGTGGCCAGGTTGCGGCCGTAGCACATCTGACACAGGCCGTGTTTGGCCTCGCACGTGAGAACCGAGCGGATCTTGACTGTCTCCAGTCCGGAATCCTCGATCGCACGCGCCATCTCCTCGCTGATCAGCTGTCCTGCCTCGACCAGCAGCGTCGGGCGATTGCTCGCGTCGCGCTCCTGCGGATCGAACACGTCTTCTGCGGCGACCGTTCCGACGATGCGCTCCGACAGCGGCTCGATGACGTCCTCGCCTTCCTTCAGCGCGCCGACTTCGAGACCGTGAATCGTACCGCAATCCTCTTCCGTGATCGTCACGTCCTGCGCAACGTCGACCAGTCGACGCGTTAGGTACCCCGCATCGGCCGTCTTGAGTGCGGTATCCGCGAGTCCCTTGCGTGCACCGTGCGTCGAGATGAAGTACTCGAGCACCGACAATCCTTCGCGGAAGTTCGACTTGATCGGGCTCTCGATGATCTCGCCAATACCGCCTGTCAGCTTCTTCTGTGGCTTGGCCATCAGTCCGCGCATTCCGGCGAGCTGACGGATCTGATCACGCGAACCGCGCGACCCTGAATCGAACATCATGAACACAGGGTTGAAGCCCTGGTGCGACTCGCGCATCGCCTTGACCATCGCGTCCGCGACATCATTGTTCGCGTGCGTCCACGTATCGATGACCTTGTTGTAGCGCTCACCGTTCGTGATGTTACCGGTCTGGTAGGCGCGCTCGAACCGCTCCACACGCTGTTCCGCCTCGCCGAGAATCGTTTCCTTCTCCGCGGGAATGTGCAGATCCTCGATACCGATCGAGACACCGCCACGCGTCGCGTTGCGGAATCCGAACTCCTTCAGACGATCGAGCAGGAGCACCGTCGCGCTCAGTCCAGCCTGACGGTATGACTGGAACACAAGCTCGCCGAGCGCCTTCTTCTTCATGTCCTTGTTGAGGAAGCCAAGCTCCGGCGGAACGATCGCGTTGAACATCGCGCGGCCGGCCGTAGTGTACTCCCAGCGCGCTCCGTCCTTGTCGTCCACCCAGTAGAGGATGGGCGTGCTGTAGCCGACGCGTCCCTTGTACATCGCCATCTCGACTTCGGCGATGTTCGAGAACGTCTTCGCGGTGTCGCGGATGGTCTCGAACTGGGGCGGTGCCTTGGTCGCGAAGTAGCAGCCGAGCACGATGTCCTGGCTGGGCTCTGCGACCGGGCGTCCGTCGGACGGCTTGAGAATGTTGTTGCTGGAAAGCATGAGCAACCGGCATTCGAGCTGTGCCTCGAACGAAAGCGGCACGTGCACGGCCATCTGGTCACCGTCGAAGTCGGCGTTGAACGCCGCGCAGACGAGCGGGTGAATACGGATGGCCTTTCCTTCCACCAGCACCGGCTCGAACGCCTGGATACCCAGACGGTGAAGCGTCGGCGCGCGGTTTAGCATGACAGGATGGTCGCGGATGATCTCCTCGAGGATCTCGTACACCTCGGGCGATTCCTTCTCCACGATCTTCTTGGCGCGCTTCACCGTCTCGGCGATTCCCTTCTCGACGAGCTTGTGGATGATGAACGGCTTGAAGAGTTCCAGCGCCATCGCCTTGGGCAGACCGCACTGGTGAAGCTTGAGCTCCGGACCAACCACGATGACCGAACGGCCTGAGTAATCGACGCGCTTTCCGAGCAGGTTCTGACGGAAGCGACCCTGCTTGCCCTTGAGCATGTCCGACAGCGACTTGAGCGGACGCTTGCCGCGGCCGCGGATCGCCTTGGAGCGACGACCGTTGTCGAACAGTGCGTCAACCGCTTCCTGAAGCATGCGCTTCTCGTTGCGCAGGATGACTTCCGGCGCGCGGTGGGCGATGAGCTTGACGAGACGGTTGTTGCGGTTGATGACGCGGCGATACAGATCGTTCAGGTCCGACGTGGCGAAACGTCCGCCATCGAGGGGAACAAGCGGACGCAGATCCGGCGGAATCACCGGGACCACATCCATGATCATCCATTCCGGCTTGTTGCGGGGCTCGCCCGTGTCACCGGAGTTGCGGAACGCGTCAACGATCTTGAGACGCTTTAGCAGCTGCTTCTTGCGATGCTGCGAATTCTCGTCGACCAGATCGTCGCGGAGCGTCGTCGCGAGGCTGTCCACGTCGAGACGACGGAGCAGCTCACGAACGGCGGGCGCTCCGATGTCGGCGAGGAATGCTGCGTCGTTTTCCTCGCGCGCCTTGGTCTTGAGAGTGAGATACTCTTCCTCGTCGAGCAACTGATTCGGACGCGCTTCCTGCTGGCCCGGATCGATTACGACGTAGTTCGAGTAGTAGATGACCTTCTCGAGATC
>JALYYT010000406.1 GCA_030946285.1 Gemmatimonadota bacterium | reverse complement strand
CCGGAAATTCTCCGTCGTATCCGAGTATCAACTTGTCGGGGGCGACCTCGAGAATCTGCGCCGCGACGTTCAGGCCGGTACTGGTGTTCGGAACGAGCGCAATTTCTTCCGGATCTGCACCGATGAGCTGTGCGCAGAGCCGCCGTGCCTTCGCGAGTTCGCCGAACTGTTCGTGGAGCCCGATCTTCCAGGGCTGTTTCCTCAGTTCGAGCCAGTACTCCAGAGCGGCCGCGGTCCGAGTCGGATGCGGACCGACGGACGCCGAGTTCAGGAAGATGTTCTCGCCACCTGAGAATGGGAAATGCCCGGCTATCTCTGATATCATCATTCGTTGGGATTCAGACGGTCACGATAACTTCTGAAAAGGCGAGGCTCCGTGCCAGTACTCGGTACCAGCCGACGGCGTTGCACCCGTCAGGAACGCACACTATCTTCGCGCCCGGTAGCACGTTCGTTAGAATTTCGCACGTTCCACGGCTGGAGGAATAAATGTCACCGATCCCGCAGCGGCCAGAGTTCGACGTTTGCATCGTAGGTTCGGGGGCCGGCGGAGGCATGGCGTCGTATGTACTCACCAAGGCCGGCGCCAACGTCGTGATGCTCGAGGCCGGTCCGGAATGGTACAGCTCTCGTGATTCCAAGATGCTGTTCCCGGCTTACGCCTCACCGAGGCGTGGGGCGAGCTCACGCGAGAAGCCGTTCGGAGAGTTCGACGGCTGCATCGGCGGCTGGGATATCGAAGGCGAGCCGTACACCACTGCGCCGGGAACCAGGTTCGACTGGTGGCGGGCCAGAATGCTCGGCGGCCGCACGAATCACTGGGGCCGAATATCGCTCCGGTTCGGACCGGACGATTTCCGCGGAAAGAGCATCGACGGGCTCGGCGACGACTGGCCGATCGGCTACGATGACATAAAGCCCTATTACGATCAGGTGGATCGGCTGATCGGAATCTTTGGAAGCAATGAAGGTCTGCGCAACGCGCCGGATGGAATATTCCAGCCCGCTCCGCGACCGAGATGCTACGAGCTGATGATCAAGGATGCATGTGACAATCTCAAGATCACGTGCATACCCGGTCGCCTTTCGATAATCACGAAGCCGCTCAACGGGCGCATGGCGTGCCACTACTGTGGCCAGTGCGGCCGCGGCTGCCAGACGAACTCCAACTTCTCGAGCCCAGGCGTACTCATAAAGCCGGCTCTCGATACGGGAAAGCTGACGCTCGTCACTGGTGCGATGGCGCGCGAGGTGACGATTGACCGGAACGGAATGGCGACCGGTGTCACGTACGTGCGAAAGAGCGACGGAAGCGAGCAGCACGTTCGCGCCAAGGTAGTCGTTCTCGCCGCGAGCGCATTCGAGTCCGCGCGTATCATGCTCAACTCCAAATCCTCCCTGTTCCCGCACGGCCTCGCCAATTCCAGCGGTATCATCGGCAAGTACATCACCGACACCACGGGCGCAGGCCTGAACGGCTTCATTCCGAAGATGGTTGCACGCGTGCCCCACAACGAGGATGGCACCGGCGGCAATCACATCTACATGCCATGGTGGCTGGACAACAAGAAGCTCGATTTCCCGCGCGGCTACCATATAGAAGTCGGAGGCGGATTCGACCCGCCGTCGTACGGCTTCATGGGCGGAATCCAGCGTTACCCCGGCGCCGGTGGATACGGCAAGTCACTCAAGGACGACTACCGTCGCTTCTTCGGCGCGACGGTCGGCTTCGCAGGCCGCGGCGAGATGATTCCGAACGACAACAGCTACTGCGAGCTAGATCCGAAGGTCGTGGACAAGTTCGGTATTCCGGTTCTGCGCTTTCACTGGAAGTGGTCCGACTACGAGTACAACCAGGCGAAGCACATGCAGGAAACCTTCCGGTCCATCGTACACGAGATGGGCGGACAGGTCTTCTCGCCGATGCCCACCAAGGAGGACGGCTACGGACTCGCGTCAGGCGGCAGCATCATCCATGAACTCGGCGCGACTCGAATGGGCAGCGATCCCGGCAAGTCGGTACTCAACGGGAACTGCCAGGCACATGATGTTAAGAATCTCTTCGTTGCTGATGGTGGACCTTTCGTGTCACAGGCTGACAAGAATCCAACATGGACGATACTCGCGCTCGCGTGGCGTACCAGCGACTACATCGCCCAACAACGCAGGCAGGGCGCACTATGAGCGAAGGCAACGATCGCAACGGCATGAATCGCCGAGACGCACTCAAGCTGCTCGGCGCGCTGCCGCTGACCGGCATGCTGCACTGGACACCGGAGGCTGTTGCACGAGCCACGCATGTACTGCAACAGGATGAATCGGAGACACCCGAAGCAAAGCTCAAGTTCTTCACGCCACACGAGAACGCGACGGTGCGCGTCCTCGTGGACATGATCATCCCGCGCGACGAGAGATCAGGCAGTGCGACGGACGCGCGTGTTCCCGAGTTCATGGATTACATGCTCGCCGATCCGTCGTCCTCCGAACGCAACCGAGTGGAGATGC
>JALYYT010000399.1 GCA_030946285.1 Gemmatimonadota bacterium | reverse complement strand
GGCCGGAAGTCTCGGGACTTCCGGCCCGACTTTTTTTCAGGGCGAACCAGCTATATTTAGAGGCTACACAAAAACCCATCCCTTCTCCCGGTTCAGGCAACCAGCCGGGGGCGGTTATGACCACAAGGAGGATTGCCAGCACATGACTCGTGAATACGAGGCGGTGTACATCTTCGACTCTGCACTCGAAGACGCCGCCATCACCGACAAGCTGACCCGCCATCACGGCCTGCTCAGCCTCAGCGAAGACGCGAAGCTCGATATCTGGGGCCGCCGTCAGCTCGCCTACAAGATCGGCCGCCACGAAAACGGATACTACGTCGTGGCCCGCTTCGCGGCCGACACCAAGACGCTGCCTGAGTTCGAGCGCTCGCTCAAGCTCGACGACGGCGTAATTCGCTATCTCATCAGCCTCTACGAGCACGAGCTCGGCGTTCCCGCCGACCGCGCTGAAGCGAACGCAGCGCGCGCCCGAGCGCTGGCAGAGGAAGAAGACGACGAGGACGAGGATTAACCCATGGCACGACGCAACAAGAAGGTTTCGCCGGTACTCGAAGCCGGCATTCGTTTCATCGATTACAAGGACGAGCGCTTCCTCAGCCGCTTCATCACCGAGAACGGCAAGATCCTTCCGGGTCGGCTGAGCGGCGTTGATGCGCGGCATCAGCGTCAGCTCGCGCGCGCCATCAAGCGCGCCCGTTATCTGGCGCTGCTTCCGTACACGAGGAGCCAGGGCGCGTAGTCCGGCGCAGAGTCTCGTCGTGAAACGTTTCTTCGCACCAGGATGGCGTTCGGCGCTTCTTGCGCTTCTCGCCTTCCTGGTGCTGCCGGATTTTCCGAGCGCACTTCGCTCGTTCATTCCGGTAACCGAAACGTGGGTACTGTTAGCGGCGTCGCTGGCGATTTGTGCGGCGCTCGGATGGTGGAATGGAGGCGGCGTCTGGCTTGCTGCACTGGCTATCGTGCTCGGCTGGTACGTCGCGATAGCCCCGGTTGGTCCGGGACCCGGGACGTATCGTTCGCTTGTACATGGCTGGACATTGATGCTGGCGGCCGGTTTCGGCATCGCTTCGCTCATGACGCCCGGACAGCGGTTTCTGATCAGGGCACTTGCGGCCGTTGGAATCGCGGCCGCGGTGGGATTCGCGGTCACGATCTCGACTCCGAATGGCGCTGCATCGGTTCGCTCGGCGGTACACGGCGAACTGAACCGCAGGACCGAGGCGACGATATCAGTTGTGAATGAAATGGCAGCGTCGCCGGTATGGCGGCGAGCCGCGGAGCGTAACCCGGGTCTGGACAGCATGGTCACGTCAAACGAGCGTGACCTGCGATCAATCGGAGAGAGATCGGTAACGACGGCGCCCGCGCTCATCGCTCTCGAATCGCTGATCGCACTCGTGCTGGCTTGGGCGTTGTATCACAGGATCTCGACGATCCCGCTGGGACCGGCGCTCGAAGCGGTAAGGGACTTCCGCTTCAACGACCAGCTCATCTGGGGTCTGGCGGTTGGCGCGACTATTTTCTTCCTCCCGGTCTTCGCCGACGGGAAGAATGCGGGATTGAATCTGCTGGTGTTTTTCGGAGCGCTCTACCTCCTTCGCGGGGTGGGCGTGCTCTCCTTCATGACACGGAACAGATGGGCAGGAACGCTGATGATCGTAGTTACGATCTTCGCACCCCTCCTCCTCGGCGCTGTGGCACTGGGGGTCGGAGTGGGCGATACATGGATGGACTGGCGCACACGCGCCCAGGCGAATACCTGATTGACGTTAAACAACGGAGTTGAGGCAACATGGAAGTGATTCTCAGGCAGGCGGTCGAGAAGCTCGGCCACACGGGTGACGTCGTCAGCGTCTCGAACGGTTTTGGCAGGAACTACCTTCTCCCTCGTGGCGTCGCGTATCTCGCCACCGAAGGGAACAAGCGCAAGATCGAGCAGGAGCGTCAGCGTCTGGAGCAGGCGGAAGAGTCACGCCGCGGGTCCGCGCGCGAGATGGCCGACAAGCTGGAGGCAGTATCGCTCACATTCTCGGCCAGGGTCGGCGAGGAAGGCAAACTGTTCGGTTCAGTCACATCGGCGGACATCGCGGCGCAACTGGCGGCCCAGGGTATACACGTCGAGAAGCGCCAAATCGAGCTCCACGAGCCTATCAGGGCACTGGGCGTGTATCGCGTACCCGTCCGCCTTCACGCCGACGTGCACCCCGAAATCAAGGTCTGGGTCATCAAGCAGTAGGGCGCGGATAAATCCGCGCCCCCGGGGGGCGCGCAATCGCGGTCCAGGCGCGGATGAATCCGGGGGCCCGGCCCCGACCGTAATTGTTTTGGCCCGTCACGCGGGTAGGGCGCGAATTCTTTCGCGCCCTACCCGTTTTTGTCCACCGAAGCCGTACCGAAACCCGTGGCGCACGAAATGCAATCCCATGTGTAGAATTATCGCCGTGGAGTACGACGGTGAAACCTGGAATCCATAACCCGTTTTCTGGAGTCGAATGGCAGCCGCTACCGCTTCTTCTTCCCTCGCCGCCGCGCAACGCGCCGCGGCCGTGTGTCTGGACGTGAAGGCCAATGATGTCGTCATCCTGAATCTGGATGGCGTGAGCGAGATGACGGATTGCTTCCTCATCGCAAGCGGGACATCGGACACCCATGTTCGCTCGATCGCCGAGCATGTGATGACGGAGCTGCGCAAGGAGGGAGTGCGCGTGCACCACGTCGAGGGATTGAGTCAGGGTCGGTGGGTGCTACTCGATTATGTGGATTTTCTGGTTCACATCTTTCATCCCACGTTGCGCGATTTCTACCAGCTCGAGCGGCTCTGGGGCGACGCCGACGTCGTCCGTGTGAACGCCGGGCAAGTCACGGAGAATTGAAATGAAGATCGCGTCGCGCTTGTTCGGCGTGATGGTCGCTGCGACCCTCGCAGTGGCCGCTGTGGCCGCGGCGCCGACGTCGGCGAGCGCCCAGCGCTACTTCGGCCAGAATCAGGTCAAGTATCGCTATTTCAGATGGCGCGTGCTGGAGACGGAGCATTTCCTGATTCACTACTATCCGGAAGAGCGACTCCCAGTTCACGATGCGGCGCGAATGGCGGAGCGGTCCTATTCGCGCCTTTCGCGCATATTGGGACACCAGTTCCGCGAGAAGAAGCCGATCCTGCTGTACGCTTCGCGCCAGGATTTCGGACAGAGCAACATCAACGGTGACCTGGGCGAGGGTGTCGGCGGTGTCACCGAGCCAGCCCGGCAGCGAATAGAGCTTCCCTTCACTGGCGACTACGACAGCTTCGAGCACGTGCTGACGCACGAAATGGTGCACCAGTTCCAGTTCGACATTTTTGCCGAGGGCCGCGCTGGCGCCAATATCCAGACGCTGGAGCAGGTGAACCCTCCTTCGTGGTTCATGGAAGGAATGGCGGAGTATCTGTCGCTCGGCCCGAATCATCCGCTGACGACGATGTGGATTCGCAACGCTGTCGAGAACGGGAGCCTGCCCACAATCAAGCAGATGACTGATCGCCCGGACGAATACTTTCCGTACCGTTACGGAGAGGCGCTCTGGCGCTACATCGGTGAGCGCTGGGGCGACGCCGCGATCGGCGAGATTCTGCAGAGTATCACTACCCTCGGCGTTGACCGCGGATTCGAGCGCGAGCTTGGTCTGAACATGGATCAGCTGAGCGAGCAGTGGCGCGCAGCCACGCGGGAGCAGTACCTGCCCCAGCTCGCCACGATGCAGCGCGTTCGCGACTTCGCATCGCCGTTGCTCACGCCGAAGATCACAGGCGGCAACATCTTCATCTCGCCAGTGCTGTCGCCCGACGGAAAGACGATCGCGTTCCTGTCCAACGGCAGCGTGAAGAAGGGCGAGATCTTCATCGATCTCTATCTTGGCGACGCGATGACGGGCAAGCGCCTGAAACGTCTCGTTCGAACGACGACGAACGCGCGCTTCGAGGAACTGCGATTGCTCTACTCGCAGGGCTCGTTCTCGCCGGACAGCAGGAAGTTCGCATTCACGGCGCAGACCGGCGGACGCGACGTACTGTCGATCGCGGACGTAGCTACGGGGGACGTGGTGCAGTACGACAAGCTCCCCGTGGACGGAGTACTCAGTCCGTCGTACGCGCCCGACGGACAGCACATAGTGTTCACCGGAATGGTGGATGGCGTCACCGATCTCTTCATCGTCGACACCGACGGGAAGAACCTTCGGCACATCACCAACGACCGATACGGCGATCTGATGCCGTCGTGGTCGCCCGATGGCACGCACATCGCATTTGCGACCGATCGTGGCCGCACTGACCTTGCGCAGCTGAAACTCGGCAAGCTTCAGATCGCGGTGTACGATGTGCAATCCGGCGCGATAAGCGTGCTTCCCGGCCAGGACGGGTTGAACATCAACCCGGTCTGGTCTCCGGATGGCACGTCGATCGCGTATGTGTCCGACCGCAACGGCACGCCGAACATCTATTTGTACAACCTTCAGTCGAAGCAGGACATGCGCGTGACGAACGTGCAGTCGGGCGTGAGCCAGTTCACCGAAACGAGCCCAGTGATGAGCTGGTCGCGGGCGACGGACCGTCTTGCGTTCACCTATTTCGACAAGAATGACTTCACGGTCTGGTATCTGGACCATCCAGAGCGCTACGCAACCGCGATTCCTCCCAAGGTGCCGTTAGTGGCGACGGCGACACTACCCGGCCAGGTGCGCGATTCAACACCAGGACGGACCAGTGGTGCGCTCTCCACATATCGCGCCGCCAACGGCGCACGTCAGTCGAGTGTTGTCGCAGCCTCGGAAGTCGCAGACAGCAGCAACGTGTCGAGCGTCGCGACGCTGCTTGCAGATCCCGTCACCGGATTGCCGGACACGCTCACGTTCAAGGAATATCCATATCACGTGAGCTTCGAGCCGGACTACATTTCCGGCGGCACTGTGGGTGTTTCTACCGGTGGCGGCTACGGCACGCAGTACGGTGGCGGCACCACGCTCGTCTTCAGCGATCTCACAGGAGATCACCAGCTCGCGGTCGGCGGCGGAGTGTACGGTCGCATCCAGGATGCGAGTCTGCTCCTGGCATACGCCGACCTCAGCCATCGCTGGCAGTACATCACCGGTGCATCGCAGGACGTTTCGTATCTGAACACCGGCGGCAGCGTTTCGGCGGACGGATCCCAGGTGAAGTACGGCTACCTGCGCTTCGTGTTCCGCACGGCTTCGCTCACCGCTGCCTATCCGCTCAACCGATTCCAGCGATTCGAGCTCGGCGTGGGAGCGAATGCGATCGGTCGCGGTTTCGTGTCACAGGTGTACGATTACTACTACGGCAACGTAACGCAGAAGAACGACTCGTCACAGGGCACACTTACGTTCCTGTCGCCCAACGCCGCTTACGTCACGGACAATACGCTTTTCGGTGTAACCGGTCCGGTGAGCGGGCGCCGCATGCGTTTCGCCGTGTCTCCGGCGATTGGCAGCCTGCGCTTCGTCAATTACACGGCTGACTATCGTCGCTACGATCCAATCGTGTTCAACACGCTCACGTTCGCGACGCGCCTGTTCTACGACGGGTCGTACGGACGCGACGCCAATGTATTGCCGATCTATGTCGGAAGTCCGCAGTTCGTGCGAGGTTACGATCAGTCCAGCTTTTACGGCGGCTATTCGTGCCAATCGTTCCTGGGTACGTCCAGCGCATACGCAAACGGCTGCTCGGCGCCGCAACTCATCGGTACACGGGCTGTCGTATTCAATGAGGAACTCCGGTTCCCGATAATTCGGCGCTTCGACCTCGGGCGTCTCCCGATCGGGATTCCGCCTGTTGATGGTGCGATCTTCTACGACGCCGGACTGGCGTGGAGGGCTGGCCAGACGATCAGCTTCTCCAAGCCGGCGAATTACGATCCGACACGAGATGTCCAGAGATATTTCCTGCGCAGCTACGGCGCGACGTTTCGCGTGAACGTGTTCAATCTGGCCGTGTTGAGCTGGTCGCTCGCGCGGCCGCTGGATCGGCCCGGATACAAACGCTTCAACTGGACCTTCGTACTCGGCGTGGGTTACTAGCCGCTCGCGGAGCCGTCATGACTGAAGCGCGCCGTCC
>JALYYT010000397.1 GCA_030946285.1 Gemmatimonadota bacterium | reverse complement strand
TCCACTCGCTTGCGAAGCAGCGAACCCTTGTGCAGCAGACCGCCGGCGAGGGCGATGTTGAACGCCGCGCGATCATCAACGAAGAGCTCCCGCGCGAGCGCGCGCACATGCATCACGAGCTCCTCGACTGCCATGTCGACGAGGCTGTTCGCGCGCACGTCGTCCTGCATCGCCATCGCGAGTACGGAAGGGGCGAGGGCTGCTATCGCTTCCCGATCTGCCGCGGTTGCCCACGGTATCAACTCCTCGACTTCGTTGACCTGTGCGGCAGTGAGAATTGCTCCTGTGAGCGCCGTTTCCGGCTCGCGACCATCGTGTGCGGCGGCGACCACGCTGAGCGCACGCCGGCCGAGCCACGTGCCGCTTCCTTCGTCGCCAAACACGCTTCCCCAGCCGCCGCATCGGGCCATGAGTCCAGACGGGCTGCGTCCGTACGCCATGGAACCCGTGCCTGCTATCAGCAGTATTCCGGATCCGTCGCCGAATGCGTCAGCAAGCGCGATGCTGGCGTCGGTTTCAACGACGACATCGTCGGCAATTTCGAGTGCAGCGAGCGCATCCTGCAGCGCCACCTGCTCGGCCTCGCGTCCAGCGCCGGCCGCGCCGACGTAGAGTACAGACGGTGTCGTTTCGGAAACCTCGGCGCTTTCAAGTGCCGTGCGAACGATCGCCGCGATAAGGTCCGCAGAATAGTCGGCGTTGCCGGGAACAATTGCCGCTCCCGTGCCGACTACTTCGGTGAGAACCTCGGCGTTGGCGTTGGCGACTATCACGCGTGTCTTGCTTCCGCCGGCATCCACTCCGACAACGATGTTCGTATCAATCATTCTGCATTCCCGAAATTATTTCGCGCTTCCGTTCGGGAAGAGCGAAGTAGTGATTCCGACGCCCACCGTGACGGCCGTACCGATAAGCACGTACCAGGGCCACGCGATCTGGCCGACGGGCGCAAGTGCCGGCCAGAAGGCGGAGAGCTGTTTCGCGAACACGATGACGCTCATGACCGCGATTCCTACCGCCATGCCGGTAATCGCATCGCGCTGTCGCGCCCGCTTCCAGAGGATTCCGAGCGCGAACCCGCCGAGCAGAGCACCGTATGTGAACGAGGCGATCGAAAGAGCGACAATCACCACGGGCGTGCCCTGCTGCCGATACAGCAGCGCGATTATGAGCAGCAACACTCCCCACGCGAGACTTGCCAGCTTCGCGACCTTGAGAGTGCGCGGAGTGTTCGGATCGTGGCCTGTGAGCGGGAGGTAGATGTCATGCACCGTCGCGGCTGCGAGCGAATTGATCGCTCCCGAATGGGCGCTCATGGTCGCGGCCAGAATCGCCGCTACCAGCAGCCCGATGAGACCGCTCGGCATCGCCGTGACGATGAACGTCGGAAAGATCTTGTCCGGTGAGTCGAAGTGCTGCGAACCGAAATAAGCCCACAGCCCGATACCGATGAACAGAAAGAGAGTGAACTGTATGAAGACGGCGATTCCGCTGCCGATCAGCGCGCGTCGCGCGTCGCGCAACGATGAGGCGGTCATGAGCCGCTGCACGATCACCTGGTCGGCACCATGCGACGCCATTGAAAGGAACGCACCGCCAAGCAGACCCGCGAAGATCGTCTGCGCGCGATCGAACCCTGTATAGAAGTCGATCACGTGCGTCTTACCCGCCGCCGCCGCTGAGTGCAGGATCACGCCCCATCCACCAGTCCCGTGATGCCCGATGATGATGACGGCTGCTGCGGCACCTATGAGGTACACGATCGTCTGTATCACGTCAGTCCACACTACCGCGCGAACGCCGCCGTTGTACGTGTAGAACAATGTGAGCGCGCCGAGTACCAGGATGGCCGTCGGCATGACGACCGCCGCCGGGAGAACCGGCTCGAGGATCAGCGCGACTGGTATGGCGGTGGCGAAAACGCGTACGGAATCAGCGAACGCTCGCGTGAACATGAAGACGACCGATGCGAA
The DNA here is from genome assembly GCA_030946285.1 of Gemmatimonadota bacterium. Lineage (GTDB taxonomy): Bacteria > Gemmatimonadota > Gemmatimonadetes > Gemmatimonadales > Gemmatimonadaceae > Fen-1247. The sequence continues at coordinate 4,457 of JALYYT010000397.1, read as the reverse complement.
GCGTCGTGTGGCTACGCCGAAACGGCGCTCGAGCAACGCGTACGCCGTCACGAGCTGTCCGTCGTAGTAGCGCGGAAGAAGCGTGTACGCCACCACGATGCGACCCACTATGTATCCGGCCGCGATCTGGAGAAAGCCGAGGTCTCCGATGTATGCGAGACCCGGAATCGAAATCACTGTCAGTGCACTCGTTTCCGTCGCCACGATGGAGAACAGGACCGCCCACCACGGAATCGTGTGGTTCGCGATGAAATAGTCTCGTTCGTTCTTCTGGCCGCGCCCCAGGTAGAGACCGAGTAAGGTCGTGAGCGCCAGGTACCCGACGAGTACGATAAGGTCGAGGGCGGTGAACGAGTTACTCATTCACCGCCCTCGGTATGATTCAGCGTGCAGCCTATGCGGAGAACGACGAGCCGCAGCCGCAACCGCCAGTGGCGTTCGGGTTCTTGAAAGTGAAGCCCGAACCCTGCATGGACGTGACGTAGTCGATGGTGACATTGTTCACGTACTGCGCGGAGAAGGGATCAACGAAGACGCGATACGTGTCCTGCTGCAGAATGAGATCGTCTTCGGCGGGCTTGTCCTCGATGAGCAACGAGTACTTGAAGCCGCTGCAGCCTCCAGGCTGGATGCTCACTCTCAGGCCACCCTCGTCGGGCGACACCTTTTCCATCTCCATGAACTTCTGGACCTCGACCCCCGCCGCTGGCGTAAGGGTGAGATTGATTTCGGGTTGGCTGGAAACTGCCATTTGGTTACTCCTTGTGTGCCTGAAATATACAGCGGACAGTCGGGATTTTCATCGCCTGTATACCCCGCGAATCAAGGGGGCGTTCCGGCGCGCCGCCACTGAACCGCCTCCGAACGAAATCAGCCGGCTTGCCCGTCTCTGGTGTACAATATCTCCTGGCGCTTCTACCTGCCACACGGCGCCGCATTTGCGTGTAGGAACTCACCACCCGCCAAGGATCTCCCACGTGATGCCTCGATCGCTGTCCAAGCCACTCGTCGTCCTGCTTGCACTGTCCACGGGGTGCACCGTGATTTATCACCGCGTGGATGATCCCGCGGGGCTCCCGGAGGCGAACGTCCAGCCGGGCATCACGGGCCTTCTCACGGACAGCATCGGCCTGATTCGGGGCAGACGCGTGGGTCTCATTACCAACCGCGCAGGCGTGGACGAGAAGGGAAGGCGCGACATCGACCTCCTCAAGGGTGACAAACGGGCGAAGAACGCCAGCGTCACACTTGTCGAGATCTTTTCTCCGGAGCACGGCCTGGGCGCAACTGAAGACCACACGAACGTCGGGTCGACGATCGATCGCGCCAGCGGAGTTCCCGTGATCTCGCTTTACGGAGCGCAGACACAGCCGCCGTCGGACTCCTCGCTCGGCGCCATTGACGTCCTGGTTTTCGACCTCCAGGACGTCGGTTCGAGAACGTGGACTTACGACGGGCTCATGGTTTACTCGATGCGGGCTGCCGCGCGGATGCACAAGCCGTTCGTGGTGCTGGATCGCCCCAACCCGATAACCGGTTCATTCGTCGAGGGGCCGATGCTCGACTCCGCCCTTTCGAACGCAGCGGATCCCGCGCCCGGGCACGCAGGCCTCGCCTGGGCGCTCTATCCTATTCCGCTCCGTCACGGAATGACGATCGGCGAGCTCGCACGGATGTACAACGCGGAGCTTCGGATCGGTGCGGAACTCCATGTGGTTCCCGCGCACCGCTGGTCCCGGGAACTGTGGTTCGATCGTACCGGCCTTCCGTTCGTACCCCCCTCACCGAACCTGCAGACCTTCCAGGCCGAAATGCTGTATCCCGGTTTGGTGTCGTTCGAGGCAACGAACATTTCCGTCGGGCGGGGCAGCACAACCCCGTTCCAGATCATCGGAGCCCCCTGGATGGATCCGCAAAGGATCATTCCGATCATCAAGGATCGCCCGATCCGGGGGGTCCGATTCATTCCAACCGATTTCACCCCGGTGAACGCGGGCGATGGGAAGTATTCGGGCCAGCTGATCCACGGGATGAAGATAGAGGTGACCGAGCGCGCCGAGCTCCAGACGAGTCGCCTCACGGCCGGCCTGCTCGCGGCTATCCACCAGGCATACCCGGCCGAGCTGAAGATCGACTCTACCCGGTTCGATCGTCTGTTCGGCTCACCCGGCGCAAGGCGAGCGATCATGGGGGGCGCGGACCCCGACGCCGTGATCGATTCCACGTATGCTCCGGCGTACGCCTTCAGGCAGAGAGTGGCCAAGTATCTGCTGTATTGATTCCGCCTGGTACGTCCGGCTTGCACGTCCGGCTTGCACGGCCGGCTTGCACGGCCGGCTTGAATGTCCGGCTTGCAAGCCGGGCCGTCGGACGTGCTGAAACTTTCTGCCCACGGGAAAACACATGAAGAGACTGATCGCGATGGTTACACTGGCGGTTGCTGCCACGGCGTGCGGGCCGCGCCAGGTCGAGGTGCGTACGGGACCGCAGCCGGTGAGCGAGGTGACGCTCCGTGTGACGAACAACCTGCCCCAGGCCGCGAACGTGTACGTCGTCAACGCAGGCAGCGACATTTTTCTGAAGCAGGTCGGCGCTAACAGCACCGAGTCCATGAACGTGCCGGGCGTGGCCGCTGGCGCCACCGTGGGACTCAAGGCGACACCGGTGGATGGATCCCGTTCGTATACGCGTGACAACGTCGTTCTTTCGGGATTGTACCAGTGGCAGGTCCCATAGGACCTTCCATAGACGAAACACCTAGCCCGACTGCCCCCGTCCGGCTAGCTTCCACGCCGATGACGGCGCTCTGGGAAGCCATAAAAGCTGGGTATTTGCGCGTGATAGATCCGGTGGCGGACTTCCTCGTCCGACGCCGGGTCAATCCGAATTTCATAACGACCTTCGGAACGCTGTGCACGCTCACCGGTGCTGTCGTTTATGCTACCGGACACATCATGACGGCCGGATGGATCATCGCGCTGACAGCGATTTTCGACGTTCTCGACGGTACCGTCGCGCGCCGGTCGGGGCAGTCGAGTGTGTTCGGCGCATTCTACGATTCCACTCTCGACCGGGTCGCGGACGGCGGGGTGCTCGCCGGACTCGCAGTCTTTTACGCTACGTCAGTCGTCTACCACAATGTTTACATGGTGGTGGTCTGCCTCCTGGGCATGATCGGCACCTTCCTGGTTTCGTACACGCGTGCACGGGCGGCAGCTCTCGGCATCGACGCCAAAGTCGGCGTGATGCAGCGACCGGAGCGCGTCGTGTTATTATCCGTACCACAGGCATTTTTCGGTCTGGCGCTGCATGGTTGGGTCCTCATGGGGATCATCGTCCTGCTGGCAGTCACAGCGTGGATCACCGCGGTCCAGCGCATCAGCTTCGTCCATCGAGCAACGTCCAAGAAACCCCTTGTGAATGTCCAATAGCTCCGCACCATCCAAAGTCGCACCGGCTTCCGGTAAGCTCGGTATCCTCACTCCCGGCCTCGGTGCCGTCGCTACGACGTTCATCGCGGGTGTAGAGAGCATCCGCCGCGGCCTGGCCAAGCCCATCGGTTCCATTACCCAGACGGCAACCATTCGCCTGGGCAAGCGCACCGACAATCGCTCTCCGCTCATCAAGGATTTCGTACCTCTCGCAGCGCTCGACGACATCGTCTTCGGTGCGTGGGATCCGATTCCGGATGACGCGCTGACTGCCGCACGGAAGGCTGGGGTTCTCGAGGAGAAGGACATCGCGCCAATCGCGGACTTCCTGTCCTCGATCAAGCCGATGCCCGCAGTTTTCGAGAATCACTACGTCACGCGCATCCACGGCACCAATGTCAAGACCGGCAAGACCAAGCGCGATCTCGCCGAGCAACTGCGTCAGGACATCCGCAGCTTCAAGGAAAAGAACAAGCTCGACCGCGTAGTCATCGTCTGGTGTGCTTCCACCGAGATCTTCATCAAGGCGGGTCCGCAGCACGCCACGATCGAGCAGTTCGAGCGTGCGATGGACAACAATGACGAAGCCATCGCTCCGTCAATGCTGTACGCATACGCGGCCATCATGGAGAACGTTCCGTTCGCAAACGGCGCCCCCAATCTGTCGGCCGACATTCCGGCGCTCCTTCAGCTCGCGCAGCAGCGTGGCGTTCCAGTCTCGGGCAAGGATTTCAAGACCGGCCAGACGTGGATCAAGACGGTTATCGCGCCAGGGCTCAAGGCACGCATGCTCGGCCTCGCAGGCTGGTATTCGACGAACATCCTAGGCAATCGCGACGGCGAGGTGCTGGACGATCCACAGTCGTTCAAGACCAAGGAAGAGTCCAAGCTTTCCGTGCTGCATACGATCCTTCAGCCGGAGAAGTATCCGGACCTGTACAAGGATTTCTCGCACGTTGTGCGAATCAACTACTACCCGCCGCGCGGCGACAACAAGGAAGGCTGGGACAACATCGACATCTTCGG
>JALYYT010000392.1 GCA_030946285.1 Gemmatimonadota bacterium | reverse complement strand
TTCACATTCATTGCGACCTGATCTACCCGAAGACCCGTTGGATCGTACTGGACGATCCTGAAGGAGTAAATGCCGTTGGCGTTCGGATCAAACCCCGATCCAAGGAAGGCAAAACCTTCGTTCCAGGAATCCTGCGCCGGCTGAGTCGGGTAGGAAGGATTTGGAAATGGATAGGAGACGAAGGTAGTTCCCGAGCCGGCATTTCGGTCAATGAAGAGCTGAAAAGTGCTTCTGCCATAAGGGTTTACGAAATCAGCTGTTTTCCCTTTGAGCTCCCGAATGCGCCATATCGCGGTATTTGCGCAACATGTCGTGGCATGTGCGCAACAAGATGTTTTTTCGCAGTGGTCGTTTAGATTCGGAACGTGCCCCCAGAGATTCCTGAGCCGAGAGAGTCAGGCTTCACCACGACGACTCCAGTTCCGCTTTACTGGGTTCGCTACGGTGAGCTCGGTCGCCCGATACTGGTGGTGCTTCACGGCGGGCCGGGCGCGGACCACCGTTATCTGCTCCCACAGATGCTTCATCTTGCCGAACGCTACGATCTGCTACTCTACGACCAGCGCGGCGGCGGGCGCTCACGGGCTTCCGACAACGCTCCTATAGGATGGCGCGATCACGTCAGTGATCTCGCCTTCATTTGTGCGGAGTTCAGTATAGAGGCGCCCTCGCTCGTTGGTTACTCGTGGGGCGGCATGCTGGCGCTTCTCTATTCCATCGCACAGCTGGACGCCCCCGCGATGCCCCGACCACGTTGCCTTGCGCTCATCAGTCCGGCGCCTGTGACGAGCGAGTATCGCGCGCAATTCGACGCCAACCTCCGGGCGCGCGGTAACGCACCCTTGATTGCGGACGCACGCGCCAGACTTCTGGCGTCGGACTTGCGCGAGCGGGATCCGGATGCATATCGCCAGAAAATCTTCGAGCTCGGGGTCGCGGGGTATTTCCACGATCCCGCCAGAGCGCACGATTTGACACCTTTCCGTGTCGTCGGTCGCGTGCAGGAATCCACGTGGTCCAGTCTGGGTCAGTTCGATCTTCGACCGGACCTCGTGCGCCTGGACGTGAAAGCGCGTATCGTTCACGGTAGTGACGATCCCATTCCCGCCGCGTCTTCAAACGATGTCGCGCACGCACTGCATGCGAGCCTCACGTTGATTGATCGTTGTGGCCACGTTCCATACGTCGAGCGTTCCCGGGAGCTCTGGGAAGCGCTCGATCCGTTCCTCGCGTCCTCGGACGCCGAAGCTCCAGAGTGAATGACTGATTTTCGCGCCGAGCACCATCTCGCGACCATTGATGCCGACGGAGCCCTCTGCGACGTCATAGTCCGGTTCTCCTACGACGGTCTCGAGCACATCGGCCGGCTCTGGTTCAGCGGGCCGGCTGTCGGCGACAAGCCGCTGCCGGACCACGGTGGAATTCCCGGCCGCACGATCGAGGAAGCGATTCAGCTCGCTGAGCGGTTCACCACTGACGACCTGCTGCGTCGCTTCTACCGCGCTCGCGCCGAGAAGCGCAAGTATCTGCAGCTCAGGCGCGCCACGGAGCAGATGCTGGATAAGGTCAAGTACATGAATCGCATCGCGCTCTCCATGAAGGGCGGGATGCTCGACGCTGAAGGTGCGCGCCAGGAACTGGAGCTCATCGTCAAGCAGATGCACGAGCTGGTGGACACGATGCCACCAATGGCCGGCGTCGAGGAAAACCACTAGCCGCTCGCGCAGCTGCTTCACCCGGTACCGCTCGCAGCAATCCATGGCTCTAGCACCTGCCGCAGTACGCGCTCCGCTCATATTCAAGCGCCTCAAGCGTGCGTATCCCGACGCGCACTGCGAGCTCGATCATACTGGACCATACCAGTTGCTCGTGGCGACCATTCTGAGCGCGCAGTGTACGGACAAGCGCGTCAACCTGGTCACGCCTGCGCTGTTCCGGCGCTATCCAGACGCGGAATCGCTGGCGATGGCCGATCCGCGCGAACTCGAAAAGCTGATCAAGCCCACGGGCTTCTTCAGGAACAAGGCCAAGAGCCTGCTGGGGATGGCGGGTGGCCTTCTGGACCGCTTCGGGGGAGCTGTGCCGAGGAGCATGGCGGATCTCATCTCGCTGGCGGGAGTCGGTCGCAAGACCGCCAACGTGGTGCTTGGCAACGCGTTCGACGATCCTGTCGGAGTGGTGGTCGACACCCACGTGGGAAGGCTCAGCCGGCGACTCGGCCTCACAAGACTATCGGACCCTGTGCGGGTCGAGACCATACTGATGAAGCTGTTCCCGCAAAAAAATTGGACTCTGCTCTCGCATCTGCTGATATTTCACGGGCGCCGCGTCTGCCTGGCACGACGCCCGAGGTGCGCGGAATGCGTGCTAAACGACCTATGCCCATCGAGCGAAGTGTGAAGCAAGCGACATTTGAAACGAACAAGGGAACTCTGGTAGCCGAGCTCTACCCGGGGGAAGCCCCGCTCGCCGCAGGCAATTTCGAGAAGCTCGCCAACGAAGGTTTCTATGATGGCGTCAAGTTTCATCGCGTCATACCGGAATTCGTTGTGCAGGGTGGCGATCCGCTCTCGCGTGACCTGCCCGCGGGAAATCCACGTATCGGAACCGGTGGTCCAGGATACACGATCAAGTGCGAGACCAAGGACAACCCTCGCAAGCACGAGTTTGGCGCTCTGTCCATGGCGCACGCCGGCAAGGATACGGGCGGAAGCCAGTTCTTCATCGTGCTCGATGAGAACAACACTCGCCACCTGAACGGCGTGCACACAGTGTTCGGCAAGGTGATCGAAGGAGCCGATGTGGTGCGGCAGATCCGGCAGAACGACGTCATGAACAAGGTCCGTGTTGCCGACACGGATGCCGCCACTGATGCCGCCACTGATGCCGCCACTGGCTCCGCGACGGACTCGGCGAAGGAGAGCTGGTGAACTCCAAACAGCAAGGCACCGATTTTCCCGCGGCTCTTACCGGCCTCGTCGTTGGTGGATGCGTCATCTTCGCTATCCTGTTCGGAATAGTGTTCTTCACGAACAGCCATTACGCGGCGGAGAAGCCGGCCGCCACGGCGACGAAGTAGTCATCACAGCCGCGATCAGCGCGGCCATCAGCGCGGCCATCAGCGCGACCATCAGCGCGCTCGCATCGATCTGGCCGAAGGCTTCGCTGCGAGCCGGCGCCGATGTCACTTACGGCGGTGAGGAGTGACAGGTGTGACGAGCGCGTCGAGTGAGCCCGCTGTCAGGGCAAGCGGGCTGGTGAGGGCTTTCGGGACCCGGCAGGCCGTGCGCGGCGTGTCGTTCGATCTCGCTCGCGGTGACTGCCTCGCGCTCTTCGGCCCCAACGGTGCCGGAAAGACCACGCTGCTTCGCGTACTCGGTGGTCTGCTTAGGCCATCCTCCGGAACGGCTTCCATACACGGAATACCGCTTCCCGGCGGCGCCGACGTCCGTGCCCGCGTCGGCATCGTGTCGCATCAGACCATGTTGTATGACGCGCTGACAGCGCGTGAGAACGTCGAGTTCTTTGCGCGCATGTACGGAGTGCGTGACGTGGGCGCTGCAGCCGAATCGGTCCTCGAAAGGCTTGGCGCGATCTCCTATGCTGACACGCGCGTGAGGTCGCTCAGCCGAGGGATGCAGCAGCGTGTATCTGTCGCTCGCTCGATCGTGCATTCACCCGCGGTGCTGCTCGCTGACGAGCCGTTCACAGGGCTCGACGCCGCCGGAGCTGCGGCCCTCACCGGAATGCTCTCGGAACTTCGCGACTCAGGCTCGACCATTGTCATCGTCACGCACAACCTCGACGAAGCGCTCTCGTTGTGCACCGCTGCGGCGATCATGCGCGCTGGCCGGTTTGTTCGGCTCGACCACGCACCGATACCGGCACGGGACGAGTATACCGCGCTGTACCGCGAACTCTCTGTCGATGCAGCCTGACGTGTTCACGACGCTGCGCACTCCGGGATTCGTCCGATCGACGCTGGCGATCGCATCCAAGGACATGCTCATCGAGCTGCGGTCCCGTAGCGTGATCCTCTCGGCGCTCGCGTTTGCGCTGCTGTCGATAACGATTTTTTTCTTCGCATGGGATCCGACGGCGGTCGCGTCAATTGACCTCGCGCCCGGCGTTCTGTGGGTCATATTCACCTTTTCGGGACTGCTCGGACTGCACCGCTCGTTCGGCGTGGAGCAGCCCACGCGCGCAATGGATGCGCTGCTCGCCGCGCCGGTGGATCGTGAAGCGATATACCTGGGCAAGCTCATCGCCAATCTCGCATTCGTGCTGCTCGTACAGGCAATTTCCCTTCCGGCGGTCGCGCTGCTGTACAACGTTCCCATGACGGGCTTCGTCGCGCCGCTCATTGGTGTGATCCTGCTCGCTTCGGTCGGTCTGGTGGCCGTCGGCACCCTGTTCTCGTCGATGGCCGTGAGTACGCGACTTGCGGAACTTCTCTTGCCTCTTCTTGCGTTGCCGTTTTTCGTTCCTGTAATACTACCGGCCGCTCAGGCAACGGCCCGGCTGATGGGTGGACGCGCCTTGTCGGAAGTGGCGGGCTACATCCAGATACTGGCGGCGTTCGACGTCATCTTTCTGGTCGTCTGCACTCTGCTGTACCCTTACACGCTTGAACAATGAAGTTTTCCAGGCTCGGGGTGGTCGCGGTCGGCGCGGTAACAG
>JALYYT010000376.1 GCA_030946285.1 Gemmatimonadota bacterium | reverse complement strand
CGCGCACGATCACGAGCACAGGCCCGAATACCTCTTCCTGCGCGATCTTCATGTCCGGCGTTACGTGGTCGATGATCGTGGGGCCGATGTAATAACCCTTCTCGCGTCCAGGCACAACCACGTCGCGTCCGTCAACCAGCACCTTCGCCCCCTGAGACTCCGCTTCCTCGATGTAGCGCGTGATCCGTGCGCGCGCCTCTTCCGAGATCACCGGGCCAAGATCGCGACCCGGCACCATCGCCTTCGCGTGTTCCACCATGCGCTGGATGATGTGGTCGGTCGAAGACACAGCGATCATCACCGACGCCGCCATGCATCGCTGTCCCGCGCATCCGGACATCGACGCAACGATGTTGCTCGCAGCCATCTCCCGGTCGGCGTCCGGCATGACGATGAGATGGTTCTTGGCGCCACCCAGCGCCACGCAGCGCTTGAGGTTGGACGTGGCGCGGCGGTACACGACTTTCGCGATCTTCGTGGATCCCACGAAACTCACCGCGGCGATTCCCGGATGATCGCAGATCGCCTCGACGGTGTCCTTGCCGCCGTTCACGATCTGCAGCACACCCTCGGGCAGTCCCGCTTCGCGCAGCAGCTCGGCTATCTTCACCGCGCTCAGCGGCACCAGCTCCGACGGCTTGAGGATCATGCAGTTGCCGAGCGCGATCGCGTTCGGGATGGACCAGTTCGGCACCATGTTCGGGAAGTTGAACGGCGTGATCGCCGCAACGACTCCAAGCGGGTAGCGTTCGATCCGGCACTCCACACCTCGACTCACCTCGAGGACCTCGCCCGGCGCGATCTGCGGCAGTGAACAGGCGAATTCGGTAAGCTCCGCCGACTTCAATACCTCGGCGCGCGCCTCGTTGTTGATCTTGCCATTCTCCTCCGTTACCAGCGCGGCGAGTGCGTCAATGTCGCGCTCGAGCAGAGTCTTGTAACGGTAGAAAACCTGAACCCGCTCCTTGATGGGCGTGGCTGACCAGGCGGGAAATGCGGCCTTCGCGGCTTTCACCGCGGCGTCCACTTCGCGCGCGCCGGAAAGCGGGACCCGCGAGATGACACTGCCCGTGCTCGGGTCGAACACATCGAGAGCCGGTCCGTCGGAGACGGCAACGGACCCCGCGATGTAATTCTCGATCTGGGGGTATTTCATAAGCCAAGATGGGGATGGAGGCCGATCTGGGCAAGAGTTCAACTGTCAGCCAGTAGATAGGTCACCGCTTGACCTCCTACTCAACGCAGGTGGAACAGCTCCTGGTGAAATGCGCTTGCGGGAAAGCCGTGCGCGATGAAATCCGTTCGCAACTCCTTGCCGAGCATGACGGGCCCGCAGAACCACAGATCCGACTCGCGCCATTCCGGAACGACACGACGAATATCCTCGCCTGTCAGCAAACCATCCTCGGCAGCGACCCACACGCGAAGCACCACGCCCGCCGACTCGGCGAGCGCTCGAAGCTGTTTCACAGGCTCGATGTCGCGTGACGCCGTGGCGTGGAACAGATCTATCGCCCTGCCATCCGGCCGCACCGCGAGCTCCTGCATGCGCGGCACGAACGGCGTTATCCCGATCCCCCCGCTCACCCAGATCTGCCGCTGATGCGGTCCGTCGAAAGTGAAGCGGCCGTACGGCCCTTCCACCGTGACTACCGTGCCGGTCTTGAGACTGGCGGGAAGCGTCCGCGTGTAGTCACCAAGTCCCTTGATGACGAACAGAAGATGGCCGTCGTCCTTCCATGTGGATGTGATCGTGAACGGGTGCGGACCTTCCCCGTCCTCGAAGTTCACGAACGCGAACTGACCGGCGTTGTGACCACTCCACCGATCCCTGAGAGCGATGCCAACCTGCATTATCCCCAGGTCCGGAAGCATGCGGACATCGTCGATCACTCCAATCGCCTGGTGCGTCCGTCCCACTCTCCGGAACAGCGTGATGATCGCTGACGCCGTTCCACCGATCATGAGCACAACCATCACGTACGCGATCGCGTGCGACCAGTACGTGATCTTCATGAGAACGACGGAGTGGAACACCAGCAGGAGGTAAACGATCGCGAACAACCGATGTGTCTTCAGGAACCAGCGATACGGAAACCATCGCAGCAACGCGAGCACGACAAGTACTATCGTTGCGTAGAAACCCCACTGGCCGACGGCGCGAGCGGGCCCCTGCAGCGTGTGGAGCAGCGCAGGTCCGGGCGCAGCCTTGCCGCCGCCTTGGCGGCCAGCCTGCGGAGCCATCACGCCGACGGTCGCGAGCCATCCCGGGGCGCTGATCCAGAGCCAGTGCGCGATCGCCATCACCATTCCCGCGATCCCGAGCCACTTGTGCAGCCGGTAGCTCTTGTCCAGTCCGCCGACAAGCGGCTCCAGAGTCGCCGACCGCAAAGCGAGGATCATGGACAGACTCATGACGCCAATCGCGATGATGCCCGTGTAGAAGATGAACGACAACCGCGTCTGCGCGAACGGAGGCGCGCTGAACAGCGTCGGATCAGCCGCGAGCCATAATGCGGTGAGTCCGAGGCAGAGAATCCAGAAAATGAAGGTGATGCGGGTCATTCAGTCACGACAGGTTGTCGGTCTCACCGATGGTCTTGCAGGGCAAATCGTAAACCGGCCGGCCGGGGGTTGAAACACCCGACCGGTGTTCGCGTGTGAACAACGGCCTGGCATGCTGATCAAGCCTGAAGGTCGGGTCTTACGCGACAGCTCTCGACCGTCGCAGCATCCAGCTGTACAGCCACGCGACTATCGCGATGAAGCCGATGATCCCGAGCGCGCTTCCAGGCGCGAAGGTCTCCGAAACGAGCGCTATCGGCGCCTCCTTCGTCAGCCCCACAATTAGTCCGGCGTTGATTACACCCCACACGCTCTCACCAACGATCAGACCCGAAGCAACCAGTGTCGCGAGCCGCTGAGCACGGTCGGGATTCGGCATGGATCGGGTACGGCCTTCGTACCAGTGCGACAGCACCGCACCGATGATCACCGCGAACGTCGCCGACATGGGGAGATAGATGCCGATTCCCACCGCGAGCGGCGGAATACGGAGCTTTTTCATCGCGCCGAGAATCGTGTCCAGAAGAATCAGGCCGACACCCACGAGTGCTCCGATGATCAGCATCTTCCAGTCGAGGTTTCCGCCGATAACACCCTGTGCAAGCGCAGCGATCAGTGTCGCCTGTGGTGCCGGTAACGGATGCGACGCGATGACGTCGACGTTCGGAGCGCCTGCAAATCCGTAGGCGCGCGCCAACAGGTTCAGGACGAACGGAATAACTGATGCACCGGCGGCGACTCCCACGATCAGTGCGATCTGCTGCCGCATCGGCGAAGCGCCGACGAGCTGGCCGGTCTTCAGATCCTGCAGGTTGTCATTCGAGATCGTCGCGCACGCAAACACGATGGCGGTCACGAACAAGGCGAACGCCACCAGCGCGTGCCGCGTCTCCGGCGTCGGTGACACGATGAGCGCGATCAGCGACGCGCAGATGACGATTGACAGGATGCCGATTCCGGAGATAGGGCTGTTCGACGCTCCAATCAGGCCAGCCATGTATCCGCAGATGCCGGCAATCACGAAGCCGACGATCAGCACGAACGGCACGGCGAACAGCGTCAGGTTGAACGCGCTCGGCGCCAGCACGGTTGACTTGGCGAACTCGAACGCGAGCCACGCGGCGATCACGAGACACACGCCAGTGAGAATGAATATCCACGACGGCGCCAGATCGCGGTCCAAGTCATCCGACGTTGTCGCGACACGCGATGCCGCCAGCGTGCTTGCCAGTCCGCCAAGCACCGGCTTCGCGAGCTTGATGAGAGTGTAGATGGCCGACACACCGATCGCGCCCGCACCGATGAAGCGTACCTGCGTACTCCAGATCGCGTGCGTGTGGGCTGCGAGTGTCTCGCCAACCGTGGCGGGCTGCATCGCGGTCAGGATCGGGAGCGCAATGACCCACGAGATGATCTGACCGACGAGCATTGCCATACCGACCGAGAGTCCCACGAGCTGGCCGGCACCAAGCAGAGCCAGCGACCACGCGATGTCGTATCCGGTGGATGCACCGCCGCCTAGGCGCACGTAGCCGGAAAACTCACCTGCCAGGATCCGCGTCCCGCTCAGAATCGCGAAGCCGGCCGATGCGACCGAGCCGAGGATGACGGCGACGAGTCCTTCCCTCGCCTCGCCGGTATCGTCAGCGGTATCGCCGCGAGTACCGGACCCGACTTTGAGAACCTCGGCGGCAGCTACTCCTTCCGGATATGGAAGATCCGAGTTCGTGACCAGTGCCCGTCGGAGCGGGATCGTGAAGACCACTCCGAGTACTCCGCCGCTCAGACATATGAAGAAAGACTCCCAGAACGGGAACGTCGTCCACCATCCCACGATTACGAGCGCCGGCAGGACGAAGATGATCGCCGAGAGCGTTCCGGCCGCCGAGGCGACCGTCTGGACGATGTTGTTCTCGAGGATGGACGAATCCTTGACCGCACTCAGCAGGGCCATCGAAATCACCGCCGCTGGTATCGAGGATGCGAAGGTGAGCCCGACTTTAAGCCCCAGATAGACGTTCGCCGTGGTGAACACGGTCGTGATCAACGCGCCGAGAATCAGGCCGCGGATCGTCAGCTCTTTTGGTTTCACGCGGTAAATGTTAGTGCGTGGAGGGGCGGGCGGCGAGAGGAGGTCCAGCGAGCCGGGCGGAAGGGCCACGCTGTCGGGGGCCGGTATCACCCCTCAGGGATGACTGCTGCCCGGAAGCTGGACTGGTGGCGTCGCGCTTCAACCGGCTCCTTTCCGAACTCCACGCCTAGCGGGCTCGACCCCCTCCAAAGCGGCGATAAACCGATGCTCAGTCGAGCCGCATTACTCCGAACGCAGCGCGGACGTCACTCAAAACCGACTCCGTCATCGCCGCCGCGCGTCGAGTGCTGTCGCTGAGCAGCGTCAGGATGTCATCGTCCGAAAGACTGGCCGCCGCGCGCCGCTCTCTGATCGATACGAGCACGGTTTCCAGAACGCGCACCAGCCGCTTCTTGATCATCGAGTCCCCGAGCCCGCCTCGACGGTAATGCTCCTTGAGTTCCTCTACCGCGGCGGTGTCCTCATAAAACGCGTCGAGGTAAGCGAAAACTACGTTGCCCTCCACGGTACCCGGATCTGCAATGCGCAGGTGATTCGGGTCGGTGAACATGGATTGAACGAAGGCTGCAACCTCGTTCGGTGACGCGGAAAGCGAAAGCGCGTTCCCGAGCGACTTGCTTGCCTTGCGACCGTCGGCGCCGGGTAGCCGCGTGGTAGGGGAATAGAGCCCGGAACAGCGCTCCAGCACGTGCGCCCCCGCCATCCTGTTCACACTGTCCACGATCTCGTTCGTCTGCTCGATCATCGGCGTCTGATCGCCACCAACCGGCACGACGGTTGCGCGAAACGCGGTGATGTCGGCCGCCTGGCTTACGGGGTACATCAGAAAGCCGGCGGGAATGTCGCGCTCGAATCCGCGCATCACGATCTCCGACTTCACTGTAGGATTCCGTTCGAGGCGAGCGACGGTGACGACGTTCATGTACAGCATCGCCAACTCGTTCAACGCGGGCAGACCGGACTGAAGCACGATGTGCGAGACCGCAGGATCAATCCCCGCAGCCAGGTAGTCGCGCACGACGTCGAACACGTTTGCGGCGATCGTCGCGCTTCGGTGCGCGTTATCCGTCAGAGCCTGCATATCCGCGATCAGGATCGTCTGGTCGTGCGTTTGCTGCAGTGCGACTCTGTTTTTCAGCGAACCCACAAAATGGCCGAGATGCAGCGAACCTGTCGGCCGGTCGCCAGTCAGGACGCGGACACGATCGGGCGTTTCCGGAGGCCTGTCCCGGGTTATTGATACGTTCATGTGCGGAAAAGGGTGCGTGGTACCAGTGCAATAAACAACAACGGCCGCTCCAATGAGCGGCCGTTGTTGTTCGGTTATGCCCCGAATTGCCGCAGATGATGATCGATGTGCTTGTACATCAGTATTCCCCATTGGTCGGGCGTAAGCCGACCGAAGAAGGGGTGCGGATAATCAGTGCAACCCGCGCGGCCCATTGCCGCAACACGATCCATCGCAGCGTTCAGACGGTCGCGCTCCGCATCAAAATCCCGTTCGTCGCCGACCTTGAGCGCCGAATCTGTCGGAGAATTACGCTTGAACGGATCATCATTTCGAAGCGCCAGTGGCTTTACTGCCCAGCCGAGGAGGTGACCAATCAGAGAGCGCGGCGCCCTCAGTTCTCCAGTCGCCATCTGCATACCGATCGCACAGTGCGCAACGGCCTGCGCCGCAGTCATTGTGCCCCACTGCCGCTGGGCGTCCGGGTTCAGCTTTCCGAGCCGGGATTTCAAATCCGCGGCATTTGCTGGATCGAACAGTGTCTTCATGCAGCAATTTTCCTGGGTCCCCTGATCGGCGCAAGGTACCAAGGCCCTTATAGTGTCAGTTGAGCCAGCGCCGGACAAACCGTCACGACGCAGCACCCTCAGCCGCTGGCGATCGTCCCGGCCGAGCTGCGTGAGCCGCCGGCCGAAGTCCGCTCCGCCCAGCAATGTCTCCCGACAGGTCTCGAGATCGGTGAACGTTCGCTGCAGCGTGATCGCCATGCTCTCGAGCGGCCGTAATCATCCGTCCATCAGCCAAACATGCATTCTACTCTCTCCGCGTGACAGCCACCATCCAATCACCTCCCTCACCGCCCCCCACTTATTTTTCAATAGCCCCCCGCTCGGCTCGCCCGGCCGAGCACCTCCAAATCCGCTCTTATAGAAGAGACCGATGGATACGAAAGCAGCCGAAGACGGCGCGAAATGCCCCGTCATGCATGATGCCCCGAGCAATCCTGCGCAGCGCCCGCGCAACAACCGGGACTGGTGGCCGAACCATCTGAACCTGGCGGTCCTGCACCAGAACGCGCCGGCGAGCAATCCGCTGGATCCGGATTTCGATTACGCCGAGGAGTTCAGCAAGCTCAACCTGAATGCGGTGACGTCGGATCTGCGCGAGCTGATGACTCGGTCCGAGCCCTGGTGGCCCGCCGACTACGGTAATTACGGTCCGCTATTCATCCGCATGGCCTGGCACAGCGCGGGCACGTATCGCACAGCCGACGGTCGCGGTGGCGCGTCGTCCGGCACGCAGCGATTCGCGCCGCTCAACAGTTGGCCCGACAACGGCAATCTGGACAAGGCACGCAGGCTGCTCTGGCCCATCAAGTCAAAGTACGGCAACAAGCTCTCGTGGGCCGATCTCATGATCCTCGCCGGGAACGCCGCGATCGAGAACATGGGTCTCCCCACATTCGGCTTCGGCGGTGGACGAGAAGACGTGTTCGAGCCCGAGCAGGATATCTACTGGGGAACAGAGGCCGAATGGCTTGGCAACGCGCGCTACGCAAAGCAGCGCGAGCTGGAACCAACGCTCGCAGCTGTGCAGATGGGACTCATCTACGTGAATCCGGAAGGACCCGACGGCAAGCCCGACCCACTGGGTTCGGCGAAGGACATCCGCGAGACCTTCGCGCGCATGGCGATGAACGACGAGGAGACAGTCGCGCTCATCGCCGGCGGCCACACGTTCGGCAAGGCGCACGGCGCGGGCGAAACGAAGCTCGTCGGCGCGGAGCCCGAAGGCTCGAATATCGAGGACCTTGGGTTCGGGTGGAAGAACAGTTACGAGAGCGGAATCGCGGGTCACACGACGACCAGTGGTCTCGAAGGCGCATGGACACCGAATCCCACGACGTGGGATAACGGCTTCTTCGACACTCTGTTCGGCTTTGAATGGGAGCTCACGAAGAGTCCCGCTGGTGCATGGCAGTGGACGCCGAGCGATCCGGCGGCCGCGACACTCGTGCCCGACGCGCACGATGCCGGCAATCGTCACGCGCCGATGATGCTCACATCCGATATCGCGCTCCGTGTTGATCCGATCTACGCTCCGATATCGAAGCGTTTCCACGAAAACCCGGACCAGCTCGCCGAAGCATTCAGGCGCGCATGGTTCAAGCTCACGCATCGCGATATGGGTCCACGCTCGCGGTACCTCGGCGCGTTGGTCCCCAACGAGGATCTGATCTGGCAGGATCCGATCCCGACGCTGGATCATCCGGTGATCAACGCGAACGACATTGCAGCCCTCAAGGCCAAGATTCTCGGTGCCGGCCTTCCGATCTCGCAGCTCGTGTACACGGCGTGGGCATCTGCATCAACATTCCGCGGCTCCGACAAGCGCGGCGGCGCGAACGGAGCGCGCATCCGGCTGGCACCGCAGAACAAGTGGGAAGTCAATCAGCCCGCGAAGCTTGCGCGCGCGCTCGAGATCTACGAGACGATCCAGAGGGAGTTCAATGGCGCGCAGCGGGACGGAAAGAAAGTCTCACTTGCCGATCTTATTGTGCTCGGCGGATGTGCGGCGGTTGAAGCAGCGGCGAAGAAGGGCGGATTCGAGATAGACGTACCGTTCACGCCCGGTCGCATGGATGCTACCGCGGAGCAGACCGACGCTGACTCGTTCGTGGCACTTGAGCCACTCAGTGACGGATTCCGCAACTACCAGCAGCGCGCATTCAGCAAGTCACCAGAGGATCTGCTGGTTGACCGTGCGCAGTTGCTGACACTCAGCGCGCCGGAGATGACCGTGCTCGCGGGCGGCATGCGCGCGCTCAACGCGAACTACGGCCAGTCGAAGCACGGCGTATTCACCGATCGTCCCGAATCGTTGACGAACGACTTCTTCGTGAACCTGCTCGGCATGGACACAAAATGGGCGCCGATGCCCGGGAGCAAAGAACTGTTCGAAGGCCGTGATCGCGAGACGGATGACGTGAAGTGGACCGCCACGCGCACGGATTTGATCTTCGGGTCGAACTCACAGCTCCGCGCGATTTCGGAGGTTTACGGAGCTGGTGATGCGCAGGAGAAGTTCGTGACCGACTTCGTCAAGGCCTGGGATAAAGTGATGAACCTTGACCGTTTCGAATTGGGCTGATCTCGGAACTGCAAAGTTATTTGAGGAAGGT
>JALYYT010000402.1 GCA_030946285.1 Gemmatimonadota bacterium | reverse complement strand
GCGCCTGGAGCTGCTGGAGACTCAGAAATTCGCGAGCAGCACGGACAGGTACAACTTCGCATACGCGGGTGACGCGGGTCGCGTGTACAAGATTTCGGCGCTGCATCTGAGCAACAAGCGTGCGGACGGTGTCGAGATCGAGCGCAAGGGAAGCGGGCCGGATTATCCCTCGTACATCGCGAACTCGAATTCGGCGGCGTACACTCCAAAAGGCTGGATGCTCGGGCGGGGGGTGATGCACATCATCACGGGCAACAGTTCGAACCTGACGTTCACATACGACTCGCTCTACGACAGACAGTTCAACGAGAAGCCGGAGGAGCTGACGGCGTCGCCGAAGGCGCCGGCCGAGATGGACTATGCGGAGCTCGGCAAGTTCATTCGGGCGATGGAACGATCGGGGACGGATGTGAACGAGCTGCGAGTGGAGCGGATGCTCAAGATAGCGATTCCGGTGACGAGTCTGGTCATCCTGCTTTTCGGCGCGCCGCTTGCAACCAGCACGCAACGTGGCGGCGCCGCCTATGGGGTGGGCGTCAGTCTGGCAACCACCGTAATTTTCCTCATGCTGATTCAGTTGACCAAGGCGATTGGTGGCAAGGGGCTGCTGCCCCCGGAGCTGGCGGCGTGGCTGCCGAGCATCCTTTTCGGGGTGATAGGTCTCACTCTGTACAGCCGCGTGCGTACCTGAGTGCGACCGATAGACAAGGTCAGCGGGCCATTCGCGCGGGTTGGAGAGCGCGCGTACTTTGCCGCTGACATATTCCGGGCGCTCCCGGACTGGCGCACGTATGGCATGGAAACGATCCGCCAGATGAGGAACATCGGTGTCGGATCCGTGCCCCTGACTGTGATAGTTGCGGCGTTCATCGGCGCCGTCACGGCGTTCCAGACCCGGTACCAGCTTTTCGGCGGAGTTCAGCTCTCGGTCGTGGGACTGATCTCACGCCAGTCGATAATTCTGGAGCTTGGGCCGCTGCTGACCGCGCTGGTACTCACGGGCCGAGTCGGCGCGCGGATCACCGCCGAGCTGGGGACGATGCGGGTGACGGAGCAGATCGATGCGCTCGAAACACTCGCGTACGATCCGATCGCTTATCTGGTGGTGCCTCGAATCATCGCGGCGATCATAATGCTTCCGATATTGACGATCTTCGCGGATGCAGTGGGCGTGGGAATGGCATTCCTCACATCGATTGTTGCCACTGATATTCTTCCGTCCGACTTCATCTCGGGACTGCAGCTCGCTTTCGCGCCATTCCAGATCGTCTACTCGCTGATCAAGGGTACTGTATTCGGAATGGCCATTGCCTTCTTCTGTTCATACGAGGGTTACAACGCCGACGCCGGTGCTGAAGGTGTGGGGCGCAGCACGGCCACGGCGGTGGTCATCACGTCGGTGGCGATCCTCATTCTCGATGCTCTCACCGCGGCGCTCCTGGCGCCTTACCTGCAGGGCTGACCCCGAAACGCATATGAAAAAGACTCGTGACGACGTACTGGTCGGTGTAGTTATCGTGATCGGCCTTGTGGTAGCCATAGTAGGATCGATATGGCTGGCGCGTGGCGGGTTGTCCAAGGGTTATCCGCTCTACGCGAAGTTTGCCTGGGGCGCCGGGCTCAAGACCGGCGCACCGGTGTGGGTGAGCGGCGCAACGGTGGGCTACGTGGCGGATGTCAATTTCGAGCCGGACGGCACCCTGCTCACGGAACTCAGAATCACCGGGGCTCAGCCGATTCCGAAGCAGAGTCCAGCGACGGTGGTGCCGAACGGGATCTTCGGTGACGTGGCGGTGAACTTCACGCCGCTCCGATCCGGTGCGAAATACGTTGCCGGCGACACGGTGACTACCGGCAAGCCGTCGGCCGGCATCGCGCAGCTCACTGCCAAGGCCGATTCAATCAGCTCGTCGGTGAATACGTTGATGACGGCGATGAACAAGGAACTGGTGGCGAACGGCGGACTGGCGGATCTGCGTTCGAGTCTGGCTGGAACGAACAAGCTGATCGCCCAACTGAGCGGTATCGCGGCGACCCAGTCAACTCAGCTTACGGCAACGATGGCTTCGCTCCGTCGCGCGACATCCGCCGTGGACTCGGCCAAGATCGATTCCACGCTCAAGAACATTCGCTCGGCGAGCAGCCACGTGAACGCGCTCACGCTGTCGCTGGATTCGACCGGTCGCGCATTGAACCAGATCGTCGCAAAGGTTGATACCGGCAATGGTTCGGCGGCGAAGCTCGTGAACGACCCGGCGCTCTACAACGATGTTCATGCCTTGCTCGGACGGCTGGACAGCCTGATAGCGGATGTGAAGAAGAATCCGAAGCGGTACATCAACGTGAAGGTGTTCTAGGGTCCGATCCTACCTATGCTTGGGCGCAGAGGCGTTTGGCGCCTTGACCACGTCAATGCAGTTTCGTCAGACCACGTGGGCGTGGCTCGCATACGATGCGTGTGAACACCTGCAACGTGACGGGATTTCACCTCGCTTCGCGCCGTGGATCCACGCCTGCGGCGAGGATGACGAGGTTTCCGGTTCCACGCGTGCGGCGCAATGACGAGGTTCCGGCATCGCAAAAA
>JALYYT010000347.1 GCA_030946285.1 Gemmatimonadota bacterium | reverse complement strand
GCTGGTAGGTGCCACGTCATCCCCGCGAAAGCGGGGATCTCCCAAGAGTCGTACCGGGCCTCAAGGGATTCCCGCTTTCGCGGGAATGACAGTGGCGGAGGGATTCCCGCTTTCGCGGGAATGACGGTGGCGGAGGGATTCCCGCTTTCGCGGGAATGACGGGTGAACGCGAATACTTACGGAGATCGGAATGACACTCGATGAGTTGGTGACCCAACTTCGCGCCGCCTATGGTTCCGCGCTTCGTTCGGTGGTGCTTTACGGATCCGCCGCGGCTGGCGGCGGCGAGCACGTGGCGAAGAAGTCGGACTATAATGTTGTCGTGATCGTAGACGACGTGCCACTGGACAGGCTGCGCGAGCTATCGGCGGTTACCAGGGCGTGGCGAGACGCAGGAAATCATCCTCCGCTCACTTTCACGGAACGCGAATGGAAGGGATCGAGCGACATATTCGCGATGGAATATGCCGATATACTCGAGCGTAACCGGATTCTCTACGGCGAGTCGCCTCTTGGCGGCATCTCGGTACGTCCCGCTGATCTGCGTCTGCAGGTCGAGCGGGAGGCGATGGGAGTGCTCCTTCGCTTACGAGGCGCGATCCTGCTCGCGGGTAATGATGCCGCCGAGCAGTTGAAGCTGATGACGGCGAGCCTGAGCACGTTGACCGTAGTATTCCGAGGGGTGCTCCGTCTCGCGGGCCAGAAGCCGCCGCACGGCCATTCGGAGATTGCGGCCGCTGTGGCCACACTCGCCGGCATGGATGCTTCCGCGTTCACCGCGGTAGCTCGGCAGTTGCACGACTCCGGCGCGATCAAGAAAGAGCGCGCCGCCGAGGTGCTCGCGGCATATTTAGGTGGGATGGAGTCGGTAGTGACTTACGTCTCGGCCCTCCCCAATTCTTGACTCCAACAGGACTACCGATGATCAAGCAACGCAGGTTTCTCGCACTCGTGCTGCCGGCGGCCCTTCTGCTTACCGGCTGCGGCTACAATCAGATCCAGACTCTGGACGAGCAGGCACAGAAGGCCAAGCAGCAGATCGAGGTCCAGCTGCAGCGGCGCGCCGATCTGATCCCGAATCTTGCGGCGACCGTCAAGGGTGTCACGAAGCAGGAAGACACCGTGTACATCGGGATCGCGAACGCTCGCGCCCGGCTCGCTGGCGCCGTGAAGAGCGGTGACCCGGCGGAGATGGCCGCCGCTGACCAGCAGGCGACCGGCGCGATAGGACGGCTTCTGGCGATTGCCGAGAACTATCCGCAGCTCAAGAGCAACGAGAACTTCATGGCGCTGCAGGATGAGCTCACGGGCACTGAAAATCGTGTCGCGGTCGCGCGCGGGGATTACAACAGTGCGGTACAGGCGTACAATACATACATCAGAACCTTCCCGCAGGCCATCACTGCCAAGGTGACGGGAGCGAAGGAGCGGACCTACTACAATGCTGCTCCCGGCACCGAGAACGCTCCGACCGTGAAGTTTTGATGGTGGGTTGACGTTGCGGTTACGAGACGGCCGGCACGCGATTCCGCGTGCCGGCCGTTTTTATTGATAAGGGTTCGAGGGTCACCACACGCCGATGCTGGACATGTTGAGCTCGGGCTGCAACGTCAGCGCGATGGTGCTTCCCGTTCTCACCGAGACCGACGGGCTGTAGTAGTCGTCATCCCCGCCGACCCGATGCGCGATGAACCGGACCACTCCGCTCGCACCGATGAATCGCCGCCCGATCGTTACAGTCTCGGTCTTCGCCGCAGTGACCGACATGAAGCGGGTTGTGGTTCCATCGTGAACCACATACAGAACCACGTCGGACCAGTTTCGATTTTCCACTTCGAGCGCAATGTCGACTATCGCCACTTCCGGCTCGGGATGATGGACGGCACAGCCCGAGGCGAGCGCAAGCGAGACTATCGCTGCGATGCGTGCAAAATGGTTCCGAATGACCAGCATTCTCCCTCCACGATCCGGGTGCGGATTAAGCTGTTGCATTAATATGCAGCTTCCGTGCGACATTCAGTCCCGACACAGCAACATGCACCATTCTGTTGTCCGAAAGCGCACCGCATTAAGAAATCTTAATGTCCTAGCGCACGAATGGCACCGATGCGTGATTTTCGGGACTGCGAGCGCAACACCACTGTGTGCGCGATACAGGACATCGGTTTCATACACCGCCATGTACCGACACGGCAGGAGGGTGTGCCTGGAAAGGAGGGCCTTTCCAAAACCGCAGGCGTTTTACTTCGCGTCCGTAGCAATCGCGCCGCATAGCGGCGGCGCATCATGGAGGAGACTCTAAAAACTATGCTGAAACGTATTCTGTCAGTCATCGGCGCCAGCGCGATGGTTGCCTCGACGGCGTTAGCGCAATCCGGGACCACCGTTTCCGGCCGCGTCACGAACGACGCCGGGGCCCCCGTAGCAGGGGCGAACGTGCTCATACCGTCGCTCAACATCGGCACGCAGACCAACGATGCCGGGCGCTACACATTCGTCGTAGCGGGCAACCGCGCAGCAGGCCAGACTGTTACACTCACGGCGCGCGTGATCGGTTACAGCGCCAAGTCCGCGCCGATCGTGCTCGTCAACGGTCGTGACGTAGTCCAGAACTTCGTGCTGTCGAGCAATCCGCTCCGGCTCGGAGAAGTCGTCGTCACTGGCGCAGGCACCAGCACGACGCGCGAGAAACTGGGCGTCACCATCAATACCGTGGACAGCGCTTCCATCCGCCGCGCTTCAACACCGCAGAACGTCGTCTCCAGCCTCGCGGGCAAGGCGCCCGGCGTCGAGGTGAGGACGCAGTCGGGTGAGCCCGGTGCATCGGCGTCCCTGAAGATTCGCGGTGGTGCTTCGCTCTCCGGCACCAACCAGCCACTCTTCGTCGTTGACGGCGTGCCGATAGACAACTCCACGTCTTCGACAACTGGTGGCG
>JALYYT010000344.1 GCA_030946285.1 Gemmatimonadota bacterium | reverse complement strand
TGTCGGTTTCGGCGCGGGCCACAACGCCGTCTTCCAGAAAGCCGCGTGTGATGTTTTCGTCGTCCAGAACAGTGACCTCAAGATGGAAGACGACGACTGGCTGGTGCGGCTAGCCGAGCGCTTTCGCCGGTCGGATTGCGCAATTTTAGGGCTGACCAGTAACGCTTCGGTGTTACGCGAAGATGGGTGCGGAATTCAGATCACCGATTCCACTGAAACTTGGGATTTCGTGGATGCTTCGCTCCTCGCCATCCGAGCCGACGTGGCGCGGCGTTTTGGACTGTTCTCGTCGACCTTTGATTACTTCTACTTCGAAGATGTGGATCTCTGTCTGCGTTACCGGCAGATCGGTCTTAAGATTGAGCTGCTCGATCTCGCGGTGCGCCATGAACGGAGCGCAAGCGCGCGCTTACTACCGCAATACACGATTGAAAGCGTGCTGAACCGAAACCGCGCGCGGTTTTTCGATCGGTGGGAAAATTACCTCAAGACGCGGAAACTACCTAATCGCATGGCGGTACGGTTCGACAGACAGGACCGGCAACTACAGGTGGCAAGCCTGCCGGCGATCTTTGGGCTGCTCGCGGAATATCCGACTGCTGTGCTGGACGTCTGGGGTGTGCACGAGCAGATAGCGTCGTTGTTCGAGCATCCGCGCATTCGGCGGATCACATGGTGGCAGCAAGCGCGTTACGAAGATTACATTCGCAGTTATGTGCTCGGGGCATCGTCGGACGACGAGCGTCCATTGATCACGCAGATAGGAGAGCAGCTCTCTACCGATGCAGACATCGACGGGGCTCGCTCTCATCTAGAGTCGCTCGCTGATTGTACGCGCGAAAAGGACCGCGCGCTTGTATTTGTCGCTCGTCTGCAGCCGTTGTTCGATGGTCGGCAACCGTCTGCCGTAAGTGTTGCAGCAGCGGACGAAGCCCTGCGCGAGAAGGGTCTCACCCCCACGTGGTGCACAGACTGCGCCGGATTCGAAATCGACGATCTACGCGCCCGTGTCGCGGGCGAGTGGAAAGCGATCGGACAGTGCAGCGGGCTCGATGTGCTCAACGACGTCGCCCGTGCCGACATCATTGTGTCCAGCGACAGCTGGATCTCGGAGCTCGCGCAGCTGATGGGACGGCGCACGTTCCTGTGGCTTGGTGCGGTCTCGGACAAGCGTGCTGTATGGAACAGGGAATGCGCCGCAGCGTTTCAGGATGACTCGTTAGACTGTCTCGGCTGCCATGAGCGCTATGGTCAGGACGAAAAGAACACCTGCTTGCGCGGCGACATCGCGTGTATGCGCGCGGAACTTGTTGAGCGCTTCTGCGAAACGCTCGGCCGATTTTGCGCTGGGGAATCGATCACGTCTGCGCGGCCGATCCCCGCTAGCCGGTCTAGGGCTTACGCGGCTTCCACGCAATTGAATCTGCAAGCATGGCCGCGCACCGCTGCGGGCTCCGTGCTCGTGCTTACACCGGTGAATCCCATGTCGCCGCGCGAAATGGTCGAGCACGCACGCGGTCTCGCGGAGCGCGCGATCAGCGGCATGCGCGGATCACGGATTGTGTATGACGAAGAAGGCGAAGCGCCACTCCGGGGCGTGCCCCACGTCGACCGTCAGGAAGGGATGGCGAAACTGCGGCAGGAGATGCTGGAACGGCACCTTGGCGATGAGCAGTGGGTCTTCTGGGTCGACGCCGATATCGTGGAATATCCGGCTGATTTAATCGATCAGCTTATCGCGCGCGCCGAGGGCGGGATCGCAGCTCCTCTCGTTCTGATGGAAGGCAAGGTCAGCGAGCCCATCTCCAACCCGTTCGGGTTCGGTCCTGGGCGCTTCTACGATGTCGCTGGGTTTGTCGAGAACGGGCGGTGGGCGCGCTTTGTTCAACCTTACTTCGACCAATTAGGACCGGTGTATAACCTGGACTCGGTAGGAAGCTGCTATCTTGTGAACGCCGAACTCTATCGGCAAGGTGCGAAACACGTGCTCGATCCTGCCTCGCGGACCTTCTTACAGACGGGTGTGGTTTGGTCCGATGATACGATTAACCGCAACCAGATGGGGGTCGCGAACAGCTTCACGGAGCACTATAG
>JALYYT010000330.1 GCA_030946285.1 Gemmatimonadota bacterium | reverse complement strand
ATCGTCGCCCTCTCTCTTTTCTCGCACTGGTACGCGCTGCTTACGAGTTGGATCGACGCAGTGATGTCTGGATGTCCTTGCGCCGGTCGGTAATCTTCGCGTCAGTGCGAAGATTGCCGAGGAATTCCTGGATGCGCCCCTGCTGCATCGAGCGAAGATACTGACCGCGCAGCTCCTCCTTGGTCGCGTCGAACGCCTTGCGGTCAGCTTCAACGCGTCGGTCGACCGACAGGACGTAGACTGCATCTTCGGTGAGTACAGGATCGCTCACGCGCCCGACGGGAAGCGCGAATGCCGCGCCCACCACCCGAGACGGACTCGGCAGCGATGGCAGTCCCGATACACGCGTGAACATGCCGGTCGTCGCGGTGCGCGTGTTGAGAATGCGTCCGGCGTTGGAGATGCTGCTCGCGCTGGCCGCGATAGCGAATTTCCGGGCGGGATCCAGTTCGTTCTTCACGGCCTTTTCGCGGGCGAGAAGACCACGAATGTCGTTCTTCGCGGCATCCAGCGATGGCGCGCCGCCGGGCGTGAGGGCATCGAGCCGCGCCATGTAGTAGCCGTGTTCGTCGTCGTACAGGTCACTGCTCTCGCCGACCTTCGCTCCGAATGCCCACGCCGAGACACTCGGCACGGAAGCCCCGTTGTACATCAGGGGCGCGCCGTCGGTGACGTCGGTCGTGAATGTCTTGAGACCAAGCGTCTTCACGGCGTTGTTGAATTTGTCCGGCGTCTCCGCTGACGCCGCCATCTTGGACAGGCTGTCGGCCTTCCGGTCGGTCCGGTCTGCGTTCGAATCGCTCTGCACGATCTTGAGCAGGATGTGGTGCATCGCGACCGTGTCACCGTTGCGCGAGTCCAGCCGGATGAGATGATATCCGAACTGCGTGAGTACGGGACCCGACATCTCGCCCGGCTTGAGCGCAGCAGCAGCTGTCTCGAAGGCGGGGACGAAGCGGCCCTTCACGCCCTTGCCCAGATCACCGCCGCGCACGGCGGATCCGGAGTCCGCCGATTCGGATTTTGCGATGTCGTCGAACTTGGCGGTGCCCGCCAGGACGCTGTCGCGAATCGCGATGATGTGATTGCGTACGGATGCACTGTCCGCGGCAGTGATGACGCGCGGAATCTCGGTGACCGTGACTCGAGCGTGGCCGGTGCGCGCCATGTCTTTCTTGTGCGCATCGTAATAGGCACGCACTTCCGCGTCGCTCACCGTCGCGGCCGCAACCTGCGCGTCGCTCGGCGTGAACGTCGCGTACGTGATCTGCGCCGAATCATGCGCGTCGCGGTAGTTCATCCAGAGCGATGCATCGGAAATCCAGAGTCCGGATGTGACCTGTTGATACAACTTCTGCTTTGGAATCGCATCGCGATAATAACCCTCGAGCTGCAGCAGCAAGCCACTCTGCTTCGCCGTTGGGCTCGCCAGAAAGCGCTGATACTTGGCAATGTCGAACTGTCCGTTGGTCTGCAGCTCGGGCGATTGCATCAGCTGGGGCGGGGGACTGTACTTCGCGGCGTTCGTAAGCTCGTCATCCGAGATCGTGATTGCGCGACGGCGCATCTCCTGTCGCAGCAGCGCTTCGTCAACAAGCTGGTTGTACGCCTGATCCTCGATGGCGCGTCGCTCATCCAGCGAAACCTGCTGGCCTGTTTGCGTCGATCGCTGCTGCTCGAGCTGCGACGCCAGCTGCTGCCAGGTGGTGACGAGTATGTCTTCGCCATTCACCGTAGCCACGGCGGTCGTGGATGTTATCGGGGCACTTCCGAAAAGGCCGGACGACTCGTATAGAAGGAATCCGCCGATGAAAGCGACGGTGACGAAAATCCAGATGTATTTTGCGGAACTCCGCATGGTCTGTAGCATAGCCCGGTAAGCTGTTCCCCAGAGTGGACAAAATCAAGGTTATGGAAGTATCTTCTCCCCTTGACGCCGCAGTCGGCGATACAAACGTTTCCCCTTCGCGAGGACGTTGATGGCCGACCAGGGCCGGCTGGATGAGCTGAAACGCAAGTTCGAGGAGAATCCGAGGCGCTATTTCGCGCCACTGGCCAACGAGTACCGCAAGGCCGGTGAGCCGGAGCTCGCGATCGAGCTGTGCCGTACTTATCTCCCGCAGCAGCCCACCCATATGAGCGGCTATATAGTCTATGGGCAGGCCCTTCACGATGCGGGTCGGGCCGACGAATCCGCGGCGGTGTTCAAGCAGGCGCTCACGCTCGATCCCGAGAACATCATCGCTCTCCGGCATCTGGGAGACATCGCTCGGGATTCCGGCGACCAGGTTGGTGCCTTGCGCTGGTACGGCAAGGTGCTGGAGCTCGATCCACGCAACGAGGAGATCGCCTCCTACATGGCCGCGCTGGCTGAGCCGTCGATCCGGCGCGGCGCCTCCGGCCCCGAACGACAGGCGCCTCCGACGATCCGTCCCGAGCCCGAGCCGGACGAGTCCGCGGTCAGACTCGAGGACATCGTGTCTCAGCCGGACTCCGAGCAGACGCCGATCCTCAGCGAAGTCTCTCCTGTCGTCTCGAGCGTCGTCTCCACCGTCGTCGAAGTCGATGTCGCGTGGGAGCAGGAGTTCCACGAGACCGCCGGAAGCACTCCGGAGCACGCCGACGACGCGTCCCCGGTTGTGGATGCACCGTTCGAGGTTACCCGGTGGCCCACGGCCCTCGACACTTCAGATTCGCGGGATGACGAAACCGCAGATGAGTCCAACGTGATCGAAGGACCGTGGCATGCAATCACGGAGCCGGCTGAACCCGCGTCGGACCGTGACGCGACCGCAGATTCGGCTGATGCCGAAACGCATGAAGGCGTCAGCCATGCGCCTGAGTGGCCGGAGATGGAAGAGCCCGCAGCCGTAAACTCGGGAGACCCTCGCTCTGCAGGCGAGCCGCCGGAAACCATGTCTCCCTTTGTCACCGAGACGATGGCGGAGCTCTACACGCAGCAGGGGCTTCACGGCGAAGCGCTCGCCATCTACCGGAAGCTCGCGCTCCGTCGCAACGATCCTCGGCTTCACGCGCGCATCGCCGAGCTCGAAGGCGCGGATACCGCTGCCGCGGAGGGTGCGGTTGCCCACGCGGAGACTGTCGGCGAGTTCTTCAGGCGGATCGGGAACGCCCACTCGCACGAACACGTTCAACTCGCCGCCGACAAGCCGTCGTCGTTGAGTGCGTTGTTTGGTGGCATTGCTCCGGATTCCGCGGACGTGGACGCCGCAGCGAGGCTGTCAGGGGCATTCGGGTTTCCGCGCCCCGGTTCCACGAATTCCTGACGCGGCGATGGCAGGCTTGCGTGTAGCCGTCGTCAACGGTCCGAACCTCAACATGCTTGGCGTTCGCGAACCTCAGATATATGGAAGCGAGACGCTGGACCAGATCGAGCGCCGGCTGCGCGACGTGGGGGATGAACTTGGATGCACGCTGACGTTCTTCCAGTCGAACTGCGAAGGCGATCTGGTGACGGCGGTGCAGCGGCTCCGCGGTGCAGCAGACGGCGTGATAATCAACGCGGGAGCATATTCGCATTCGAGTCTCGCGCTTCGCGACGCGCTGGCCGCGGTGGCCATTCCGTACATCGAAGTGCACATCTCCAACGTGCACGGCCGCGAACGGGAACGCCGGCGACTGGTTCTGGCCGACAGGGCGCTGGGAGTTGTTTGCGGACTCGGTAGTTACGGATACGAGGCGGCCTTGCGCAGTCTCGCCCGCCGCGGACTGGAGGCGCGATGACGGATCGCCGGCCGTCCCGTTTCGCCAGAGTGGTCGGAGCGCTCACGGAGCACCACCTCGATGCGCTGCTCGTAACAGGGCGCGCCAACATCCGGTATCTGACCGGATTCTCGGGATCTAGCGCGCTACTCCTCGTGACGGCACGTGACAGCGTGCTTATTACGGATTTTCGCTACCAGACGCAGGTTGTCGACGAGGTCGCCGACCTGGTCCGGATACGCGTGGAACCGACGAGTCTTTGGGACGGATTGTGGAGCGAGTTGTCGCATTTCGCAGGACGCGCCGTGATCGGTTTCGGATCGGCACACGTGACACACCGGGAGTTTCAGCGTTTTCTCGATGATGCCGCGGGTGCGAGGTGGCAATGGCGCCCGCAGGGTGACATGATCGAGGCGCTGCGCGAATCCAAGGACGAGGGCGAGGTAGAGTTGATCCGGGAGGCCGCGGGCGTGGCGACCCGTGCCCTGTCCACGACGCTGCAGCAGGTGCGGGCCGGTCTCACGGAACTTCAGGTGGCTGGCATTCTCGAGAAGGCGCTCCGCGACGAAGGAAGTCAAGCGCATCCGTTCGAAACCATCGTAGCTTCGGGACGCCGGTCCTCGCTGCCGCACGCGCGTGCCAGCGAGCGCGTGATCGAATCCGGCGATCCGCTTCTCATGGATTTCGGCGCCGAGCGAGGCGGTTACTGTTCGGACATTACGCGCACGGTCGTCGTCGGTCGCGCCACCGGTCAATTTCGCGACATATACGAGATCGTCCGGGTGGCGAACGAGCGAGCGGCCCAGGCTGTTCGGCCCGGAATGACCGGATCCGGAGCGGATGCGGTCGCCCGCGATTATATATCGGCGGCTGGTTTCGGCGACGATTTCGGACACTCGCTCGGTCACGGAATCGGGCTCGAAGTCCACGAAGCACCGCGGCTGGCACGTACCGCTGGAGCGAAACTCCTTGCTGGTACGGTCGTCACCATTGAACCGGGTATCTACCGCCCGGAGTGGGGCGGCGTGCGGATCGAGGATGACGTCTATCTCAGCGCGGAGGGCCCGCGCATACTCACCGATTTTACCCACGAACTGCTGGAGCTGTCCGCGTGATTGATCTGCGCTACGTCAAGAAGCTGGTCGAAATGCTCGACGAGTCCACCGTGGACTCGATCGAGATCTCGACCGAGAAAGGCATGAAGATCCGGATATCGAAGACTCCGCAGCAGCGCGGCTCCCTCTCGGTTGCGGCTCCCATGACGATGCAGATGCCGCAGGCCATCGCACCGGCTGCAGCCGTTCCGCAATCCGGCGCCAGCGCCGAGGCAGCCGCGGCGGCGAGGGCGGATGAGGTCAAATCGAAGTATCTCGAAGTCAAGTCTCCCATGGTCGGCACCTACTACTACGCGCCCGAGCCTGGATCCAAGCAGTACGTGAATGTGGGGGATCGGATCGCGAAGGGTCAGACGCTCTGCATCATCGAGGCGATGAAAATCATGAACGAAATAGAGTCGGAGTTCGACGGCGTCGTGCGTGAGATTCTCGTAGACAACTCGCAGCCCGTCGAGTACGGACAGGTGCTCTTCCGAATCGACCCGAACTCCTAGGTTGCATCATGGGTAGCACCGCTGAAGCGGGGGCGCCGCCGAGCGCGTCGAGTTTCGACTACAAGACGATTCTCAGCCAGATGATCAAGCGCAACGCCTCCGACCTGCACATCAAGGTCGGGCGTCCGCCCACGCTGCGCGTCAACGGCGACCTCGTTCCGATGGAGCTTCCGCTCGTCCGGCTCGAAGATGTCCGTCACGTAGCCGAGCAGACGATGACGGCGCGCAACATGAAGGAATTCACCGAGATGAAGGAGTGCGACTACGCGCTGGGCGTACCGGGAGTCGGTCGTTTTCGCGTGAATGCGTACCAGCAGCGCGGGACGATTGCCTATGCATTCCGTGTGGTGCCGTTTCAGGCGAAGACGATCGCGGAGCTCAATCTTCCGCCGGTCGCTGAAAAAATCGCGATGGCGCCGCGCGGGCTCGTTCTCGTCACGGGGATCACCGGCTCCGGCAAGTCAACGGCGCTCGCGGCGATGCTGCAGCACATCAACCTGAACCGTTTCGCTAACATAATCACGATCGAGGATCCGATCGAGTTCCTGCATCGTGACGTCAATTCGCACATCAACCAGCGCGAAGTCGGAAACGACACTACGACGTTCGCGCAGGCGCTCCGTCGCGTGCTGCGCCAGGATCCGGACGTCATTCTAGTGGGTGAGATACGCGACTTGGAGACGCTCGACACGGCGTTGCAGGCGGCGGACACGGGACACCTGGTCTTCTCGACCCTGCACACGACCGACGCGACGCAGACCATCAACCGCATTCTCTCGTTCTACCCGCCGAATCAGGCCGGAGAGGTGCGCTTCATGCTTTCGTCGGCTCTCCAGGCGATCATCTCGCTACGCCTGGTGCCGCGTAAAGACGGCCTCGGCCGCGTTCCGGCCGCAGAGGTTCTGATCAACACGCAGGCGGTGCGCGACAATATCCGTGACGTGGAAAAATCGCTGCACATTCCCGATCTCATCAGGGAAGGGACGGTGCATTACGGCATGCAGAGCTTCGATCAGAGTCTCATGCACTGGTACAGCAGTGGAGTGATCAGTTACGAAGCGGCGCTGAACGCCGCTACAAGTCCGAGCGAATTTGCGCTCCGCGTCCAGGGAGTCGCCGGTGCGAGCGACACCACCTGGGACGCGTTCACCGAATCCGGTACCTGACGCAGGTGTTCAAGAAAGTTCTGATTGCGAACCGCGGCGAGATCGCGCTGCGAGTGATCCGCGCCTGCAAGGAGCTCGGCGTCCAGACGGTCGCCGTGTATTCCGAAGCCGACCGGGAGTCGCTGCACGTTCGGTTCGCGGACGACGACGTGTGCATCGGGCCCGCGCCCGCGCGCGAATCCTACCTCAACATTCCGCGGCTCATCGCAGCTGCCGAGATCACGGGTGCGGACGCTATTCATCCCGGATACGGTTTTCTAGCCGAGAATGCGGAATTCGCCGAGACGTGCGCGGCGTCGAACATCACATTCATCGGCCCTACCGCGGAGCAGATTCGCGTGATGGGCGACAAGGCATCTGCGCGCCGCGCGATGCAGGATGTTGGTGTTCCGATAGTGCCCGGATCGCCGGGTCCCGTAGAGGACGTGGACGAGGCGGCGCGATTCGCCGAGACCATCGGCTTCCCGGTGATCATCAAGGCGTCGGCTGGTGGAGGCGGGAAGGGGATGCGTGTCGCCGCCGACCCCGACGATTTCGCGCGTGCGTTTCAGCTCGCGCGGTCGGAGGCGCTGTCCGCGTTCGGTAACGGCGACGTGTACGTGGAGAAGTATCTTGCCCGCCCGCGTCACATCGAGTTCCAGATCATGGGCGATTCGCATGGAAACGTGATCCATCTTGGCGAGCGCGACTGCTCGGTGCAGCGCAGGCACCAGAAGCTGATCGAGGAAGCGCCAAGTCCCGCGATAACGCCAGAGCTGCGGCGAGAAATGGGCGAAGCGGCGGTGCGCGGCGCGAAGGCGATCAATTACGTGGGTGCCGGAACCATCGAGATGCTCCTCAATGAGGACGACTCGTTCTACTTCATGGAGATGAACACGCGCATCCAGGTCGAACATCCGGTGACGGAGATGCTGACGGGTGTCGATCTGGTGAAGGAGCAGATATGCGTCGCTGCAGGCGAGCGCCTGAGCGTGCTGACCATGCCGGAGTTGCGCGGTCACGTAATCGAGTGCCGAGTGAACGCGGAGGATCCCGCGCGCAACTTCCAACCCTCGCCCGGACGCATTGACGTGTTCCACCCGCCGGGTGGACCCGGAGTCCGCCTCGATACACACGTCTACACGGGTTACAGCGTTCCGCCGTACTACGACTCCCTGCTCGCTAAGCTCATATGTCAGGGACGCAACCGCGAGGAGGCGATCCGCCGCATGCAGATCGCACTCGAGAGCTTCATCGTGGAAGGTGTGACGACCACGATACCGTTCCTTGCGCGGGTGATGCACAACCCCGAGTTTCAGGCAGGGAAGGTGGACACGAAGTTCCTCGAGCGCGAAGGTGCGGCGCTCATTGCGGAGCTCACCTAGGGATACGACTTTGCGGTTGGATGTATATCTGACGGCCGGTGAGCTCGACGCCGCCGACTGCGGCGGTCGGGCCGTAGCTGTCATTGATGTTCTTCGGGCTTCCACGACGATAGTGACTGCGCTCGCCAACGGTGCACGCGCGGTCGTGCCGTTCGCCGACGCCGACGAGCTCATGACGCGTGCGCGGCAGTTCCAGCGAGGAGATGTGCGGCTCGCGGGCGAGAGGAAGATGCACGCGATCGAGGGTTTCGATCTTGGCAATTCACCCGCCCAGTTCACGCCAGCGGCGGTGAACGGGATGACTGTCCTGATGACGACCACCAATGGTACGCGCGCACTGGTTGCTGCGCAGGGCGCCGCCGATATCGTCGTCGCCGCATACGTGAACCAGTCGGCCGTGACCGCCATGCTGCGTGCGGCGCTTCGCGGTGGCACCGATGTCGTTATCGCCTGCGCCGGCCACGACGGGCACTACGCGCTCGAAGACGCAGCGTGCGCGGGAAGGTTCGTGCGCACGGTCGCGCGGCGGATGTCAGGAGTCGCAATGAACGACGCCGCGCATTCGTGCGCGCTGCTCGCGCGGAATTACGGTGACGAAATAGGCACGGTGTTCCGCGATGCCGCGCACGGCCGAGCACTCTCAGCGGCGGGTTTCGACGAGGATCTGGCCCTGTGCGCCGCGGTCGATGCGTATCCCATCGTCCCCGTCTTCAACGAACGGCAGATCACACGGCTCGGCGCCGAGAGGGATCGGTAGCTTGGTAATCGAACCGGCGCTGAAGCGCGAGGTGCAGGCGATTGCACTGCTGCTTCTTGCGGTGTTTCTCGCCGGCGCGCTCATGTTGCATGGGTGGAGCGAGCTGCAAGGTGCCCCGACTGCCGCGGTGGGTGGCTTCGGATCCATCGGCGCGCTCGCGGCTTCCGCGCTCATAACCGTGTTCGGATGGCTGGGATCGGCGCTGCTTCCAATTGCGCTCGGCGTGCACGCGCTGCGTGTATTCGGGAGATTGAGCGGCGGAAAGGACCGCTCGTGGCTCATCTTCCTGCTCGGTATGGTGATCGTGCTGCCGTTCGGTGTTGCCCTGGCCATGGGCGCTACTCGCGAGAGTAATGTCTTCGCCGGGATCATCGGCGGGTTGCTCGCGTTCTACACTACGGCGTTGGCGGGTCCGGTCGGTGCGTGGCTGATGTTCGTTCTCGCGCTCAGCGTCCTCGCTGCGGCCACGCTGTCGTGGAACCCGATTCGGATGCTCGTGGGGCGCGATGTGAAGCCGCAGGCTGCCTCCATCGAACAGGCCGCCGCGCTCGACGATACGTATCTGCCTCCGCGAGCGAGAAAGAAGAAGCTCCTCGCTCAGGAGTTGGAGCCTGAACCGGAAGACATGCCAGTCATCGAGGAAGCCCTTTCCACGCCACTGGCGCTTGTAAAGGACGTGACCAGGCGTCGCCGGGGGCGCAATGGCGGCGAGCCGACGGCGGAGGAGCGCGTCGCTGCCGAGATCGAGTCAACGGAGATAACTCACGAGCGCTTCGACGACGCCGATCTGCCGACGCCCGATCTTCTCACGGCGCCCGCTCCCCGCAACGCCGATGCGAATCGCAGGGATCTGGACGCAGCTGGACAGCGGTTGATGGATGCGCTTCGCACGTTCCGAGTCGACGGCGAACTGGTGGGACGCACGACGGGCCCTGCCGTGACACAATTCGAGATCGAGCCGGCACCCGGTGTGAAGGTTCGCCAGATCGCGAACCTCGCAAACGATCTCGCGCTCGCCATGCGTGCGCAGAGCATCCGGGTCGTCGCACCGATTCCGGGACGCGGTGCGGTCGGCGTCGAGGTCCCGAACCCGGTTCCGGAAATGGTCGCGTTTCGAGAGTTGCTCGAATCGCCAGACTTTCAGGGCGCGCGCGCAGCGCTTCCCATCGCGCTCGGAAAGGATCTCGCGGGAAGGCCCGTCATTGCGGATCTCGCAAAGATGCCGCATCTGCTCATTGCCGGCGCCACGGGATCAGGAAAGTCGGTGTGCGTGAACACGTTGATTACGAGTCTCCTGTACCGGCACACGCCACGGACGCTTCGCTTCCTGATGGTGGATCCGAAAATGGTCGAGCTGTCGGTGTACAACATGATTCCGCATCTGCGCCACAAGGTGGTGACTGACAATCGGGACGCGGCGGCGGTGCTCAAGTGGGCCGTTTACGAGATGCAGTCGAGATATGAGCTTCTGGCGGCGAACAACGCGCGCAACATCCAGGATTTCAACCGGAAAGTCACCGACAAGTTTCCGCTGAAGAAGCCCAGGACGCCCAACGTCGCGTTCGAGGATCTGGAGTACAAGGACGATGTGCTGCCGTACATCGTCGTCATCATCGACGAGCTCGCGGATCTGATGATGACGGTGCAGGGAGAAGTCGAGACGCCGCTCGCGATGCTGGCGCAGAAGGCCCGCGCGATCGGCATTCACCTGATACTGGCTACGCAGCGTCCGAGCGTGAACGTGATAACCGGGCTCATCAAGGCCAATTTCCCGAGCCGCATCGCATTTCGGGTCGCGAGTCAGATCGACAGTCGCACGATCCTCGACGGAATGGGTGCCGAATCGCTACTCGGCAACGGCGACATGTTGTTCATACCGCCGGGAAAGTCGGAACCCGCTCGCCTCCAGGGTGCGTACATCTCGAGCGAGGACACGGAAAAGCTCATGAGCTGGTTCGAGGCGCGCAAGAAGGCGCGCAGCGCCGGCTTCGCGCCCGCAGAGGAGAGTCAGTCGGAGAGTGACATTCTGGAAGCTGTGCGTCGTCTCGAAGCGGAGCGCGCCGGTGGTGGGGACGATGGCGACAGCGACGACGGTGACCGGGACAAGCTATTCCGAGAAGCCGCCGAGATCGTGATCCAGAATCAGAGCGGATCGACGTCGCTGCTGCAGCGGCGATTGAAGATTGGCTACGGTCGCGCCGCCCGAATCATGGACCAGCTCCAACTGGCTGGGGTTCTGGGCCCGTCGGACGGGCCGCGAGGGCGCGACGTTCTGGTCGGGTTCGAGGATCTGGACCGCATAGCGCCACGGTAGCACCGCGCTGTCGCGCGCGGGATTACGGCGTCAGATCCGCGCGCGGATCTCCCTGCAGCTTGGCTCAGTCCGCGCGCGGCTTGATGAGATCCGTCGCGCGAAGGCCGTGATACTCTTTCTGCTGCGATTCGACCCACACGTCGTATACGTTCGGGTCGGTGGAACGCGGACTCTTGTCGTCGGGCAGTTTGGCAAAGCTCTTCGTGATTCGACCGAGCGGTTTGCCAGGTACGCTCGTGATGCGAACGTGGTCGCCAATTCCAATGCTGGGCATCCGAAAAAAGCTAGTTACGGATCCGACAATTCGCGCCCGCACATCACACACATTTACGAACCTGCGAAGTCCACGGAACCGGTGACCACGGCTTGCGTGAACCTGTTGCGGTGATTGGATGAATCACGCAAGCGCCCGATGGGCCTCTCGCGGACGTGCGAAGCTAGACTGGCTTCGTGTTGACCGAACGGCAGAATCTGGGAATACGTGGCGAGGAGATCGCTGCGAGGTGGCTCGAGTCCAGGGGGTGGGCCATTCTCGACCGGCGCTTCCGGAACGGTCATCGCGATCTCGATCTTGTGGCGTGCCGGCCTGACGATTCAAGTGCCGGAAGGCTGGTTGCATTCGTAGAGGTCCGCACGAGGTTGTCGAGCGATTTCGGAACACCGGCGGAGACTGTCGGGTGGAAGAAGCAGCGGGAGCTGGCGCGATCGGCAAGGGCTTGGCTTGCCTCGAACAGGCGTTCTGGTGACAGCTACCGATTCGATGTGCTTGGGATCATCCTCGGTGAGGGACGGGTTAGGATCCAGTACGTCCCCGATGCCTTCTGGTTGCGTCAGTTCGGTTGATTTTCGGGTGTTGAGTTCGTATTTTGTTCGGGGGCCATTCGGTCGCGTGGCAGGCTGACAGATCCTGGTGATTTTGCCTGCAGACACGAATCCGGATCGGCCAGTCCGGGGTTATCTTACATCAGCAAAAAGGGAAGGAATTCAATGGGTGTCTCCACCATGCAGGACGACAAGAAGAAGGCGTTGAACCTTGCGGTGGCGCAGATCGAGAAGAACTGCGGCAAGGGATCGATCATGCGTATGGGTACCGGTACAGCCGGTGTTCGCGTTGATGCGATCTCGACTGGCGCGATCAATCTCGATGCGGCGATCGGAATCGGTGGAATTCCGAAGGGCAGAGTCACGGAGATCTACGGTCCCGAGTCGAGCGGCAAGACGACGCTGTGTCTGCATGTCGTCGCCAATGCGCAGAAGACCGGAGGAGTAGCGGCCTACATTGATGCCGAGCATGCGCTCGACACCGAGTATGCCTCGAAGCTTGGCGTGGACGTCGAGAATCTTCTCGTGTCCCAGCCCGATACGGGCGAGCAGGCGCTCGAGATCTGTGAGATCCTGGTTCGTTCAGGCGCTGTCGACGTGGTGGTGATCGACTCGGTTGCGGCACTGGTGCCGAAGGCCGAGATCGAGGGAGACATGGGTGATTCTCACGTCGGGTTGCAGGCGCGGCTGATGAGTCAGGCGCTCCGCAAGCTGACCGGTGCGATCGCGCGGTCCAACACCTCGGTGATCTTCATCAACCAGTTGCGCGAGAAGATCGGTGTTATGTTCGGCAATCCAGAGACTACGACGGGTGGCAAGGCACTCAAGTTCTACGCGTCGGTTCGTCTCGATATTCGCCGTATCGGACCGGTCAAGGACAAGGAAGATGTGGTAGGATCGCACGTCAGGGTGAAGGTCGTGAAGAACAAGGTCGCGCCGCCGTTCAAGCAGGCTGAGTTCGACATCATGTACGCGGAAGGCATCAGCCACGCGTCGCTGGTTCTGGACATCGCGGCCGAGAATGGAATCATCGACAAGTCTGGCGCGTGGTACAGTTATGGCAGTCAGCGCATCGGGCAGGGTCGTGAGAACGCGAAGCTGTATCTCAAGGACAATGCTCCGCTGATGGCTGAAGTTGAAACGAAGGTGAAGGCTCTCCTGGGAATCAACGCTTCGGCGGTGGTTGCTGCGGAGCCGGAGGCGGTAGAGGAGGTCTGAGGCCTCGCGCTCTCTGATAAAACGGATGTGTCGCCGAGTTGGTGCGGTTTGTAGGAGATGGGGCCCGGACTCCCCGCCTAATGCGAATCGTGCTGGCTCGGCGACTTTCGTTTCCGGGTGACGACAATTGGCGCAAACACCGTACAATCGCGCTCTCGATTTGCTATCGGCACGAGCCTATACAGTCCGCCAGCTCCGTCGAAAGCTGCTCCAGAAGGAAGTGCCGATGGACGAGGCGGAGACAGTGATACAACGCCTCATAGTCGCTGGACTGCTGGATGACACGCGATTCGCGCTCGCTTTCGCGCGCTCCAAGCTGGTAAGTCAGGGCGCTTCTTCTCGCAGAGTTGCCCAGGATCTCGCGCGAAAGGGAGTGACCGCGGAGATCGCGAAGAAGGCCATTCACGAAGTAATCGTGGATGAGGAGGTCGACACGCGCGCGTCGCTGCAAAAGGCTGCGCGCCGCAAACTCGCGTCCATGGGTGATCTCGAGCCGCTGGTCGTTCGGCGACGGCTCTTCGCGTTCCTGGCGCGTCGTGGATACGAGCTCGATGAAATACGGGAAGCCATGTCCGACCTTTTCGCGTGACCTAGCAGGAGCGGATCGCGGTCATCCAGCTGCGCTCGGCGCCGGGATTCGAGG
This sequence comes from Gemmatimonadota bacterium, assembly GCA_030946285.1. GTDB lineage: Bacteria > Gemmatimonadota > Gemmatimonadetes > Gemmatimonadales > Gemmatimonadaceae > Fen-1247. Next base: position 3,786 of record JALYYT010000330.1, on the reverse strand, counting down.
TCGGCCCGTCTATATTTCTGGGCTATATGCTATCGTCAGAAATTCGATCGAAATTCCTCGCTTTCTTCGAGAGTGAAGGGCACAGGATTCTCCCCAGCTCATCTCTGGTGCCTGGTGACGATCCCACGCTCCTCTTCACTAACGCGGGGATGGTGCAGTTCAAGCGCGTCTTCCTCGGCAGCGAGGAATCCCCGTCTCCGACGCGTCGCGCCACGACCGCGCAGAAGTGCGTACGTGCAGGCGGGAAGCACAACGATCTGGAGCAGGTAGGTCACACCGCGCGGCATCACACCTTTTTCGAGATGCTGGGCAACTTCTCGTTCGGTGACTACTTCAAGCGCGAGGCAATTGATTTCGCCTGGAGATTCGTGACACAGGAACTCGGGATCTCGCCCGACGCCCTTCGCGTTACCGTTTTCCACGCAGATTCCGAGGCCCGTGCTCTCTGGAAGGAAATTTCCGGACTCGGCGACGACAGGATCTTCGGACTTGGCGAAAAGGACAATTTCTGGCAGATGGCGGACACTGGCCCCTGCGGTCCGTGCTCCGAGATTTACGTGGATCTGGCGCGCGTCGCGAAAGACTGGACGGCTCCCCCGGGCGCTCAGGGAAGCTGGACCGATCGTGCGAACACAAATTTCGACACGGATACGTTCGTGGAGGCCGCCGAGGCTGGCAGGTTCGTCGAGATATGGAACCTCGTGTTCATGCAGTTCGACCGTCAGCCCGATGGAGAACTGGCGCCGCTTCCGAAGCCGTCGGTTGATACGGGCGCCGGACTGGAGCGCATCGCAGCTGTCATGCAGGGTGTCGCGAACAATTTCGATACCGACCTGTTCGCGCCACTGCTCGCAGCTGTGGAAGGTCAGACAGGCGCGAGCGACATCACGGATCCTGTCGAGCGAACAGCGGCGATGCGCGTTATCGCCGACCATTCTCGCTCGATAGCGTTCCTTCTGGCTGATGGAGTATATCCGTCGAACGACGGTCGCGGGTACGTGCTGCGTCGCATCCTGCGTCGTGGCGTTCGTTACGCGTGGCTCCTCGGCAGGCGTGAGCCGACGCTAACCCGCGTCGTGGAAGAAGTGATCGTCACCATGGGCGGGAACTATCCGGAGCTTGTCCAGCGACGGAAACACATCGTGGACACCACGAAGGCGGAAGAGGAGCGGTTTCTTGCAACGATCGCCGGCGGGATGCAGCGCTTCGACGAGCTCGCGCCTGCGGGAACCACGCAGGAGCGCAACATCGCCGGCGAAGATGCGTTCAAGCTGTATGACACGTACGGATTCCCCATAGATCTGACCGAGCTCATGGCCCGCGAGCGCGGTTACACGGTGGACATTCCAGGGTTCGAGCGCGCACTCGCTGCACAACGGACGCAATCGCAGGCGGAACGCAAGTCACGCAAGCTTGGCGTTGCCACCGATGAGCTGGGCGACGCCGCTGCATGGAGCGTTCTGGGCGTGTCGCTGGCCGATGCACTGTCAACGAGCACATTCGTCGGCTACAAGGCGCGCGACGCGCGAACGGAGGCGCTCGCCGTACGCTCGCTGAGCGACGGGCGTGTCGCGGTATTGCTTCGCGAATCGCCGTTCTATGCGGAGTCCGGCGGTCAGGTGTCGGACACCGGCGAGATCGCGGGCGAAGGATGGCGCGTCGATGTTGACGATGTACGCAAGCTCGACGGCAGGCCTGTGGCCATCGGAAAGGCATCGGGCGAAGTCAGGCCCGGAGGTGCGACCGCGACGGTACCACGCAGCTCGCGTCTGGACACCGAGCGCAATCACACGGCGACACACCTGCTACACTCCGCCCTGCGTGAAGTGCTCGGAGAGCACGTCCATCAGGCGGGGTCACTCGTCGCGCCCGACCGGCTGCGGTTCGATTTCAGTCACACCGGGCCGCTCACACCCGAACAGCTGGACCGTGTACAGGACATCGTGAATCGCGGTGTGCTCGCCGCGACGCCGGTGACGACGACGGAACGCCCTTACCAGGAAGCGGTCGCATCGGGTGCCATGGCGCTCTTCGGCGAGAAGTACGGCGACGTGGTCCGCGTGGTTGACATCCCGTCGCTCTCGACCGAGTTGTGCGGCGGAACTCACGTGCGCAACACCGCGGAGATCGGGCTTTTCACGATCGTGAGCGAGTCCGGAATCGCCGCCGGCGTGCGGCGAATCGAGGCGGTGACGGGAACGCGAGCTTATGAGGCGGAGCGAGACCGAGACCGACTGCTTCGAGGGATCAGCGAGCTCGTGAAGGCAACACCCGCAACACTGCTTCGTCGCGTGCAGGCGTTGTCGGACGAGCGGCGCGCGCTCGAGAAGCGTGTGTCCGAACTCATGCGTGGCAACGCGAGTGGACCGGGGGGGCCCGTGCAGCAGCTGCTCGAAGGGGCGCAATCGGTGAACGGCCTGCGTGTCGTGGCGCGCGAGGTGTCCATACCGGATCCGAAAGCGTTGCAGGAGCTGGTGGAAGCCGCTCGTGACGGTGCGCCCGATTCGGTGTTGATTCTGGTGAGCTCCATGGAAGGCGGCAAGCATGCGGTGATTGCGGCGGCCGGCGATACTGCACGCGAACGCGGCGCACGCGCTGACGTCATCGTGAAGACGCTGGCGCAGGAGTTTGGCGGGAGGGGCGGCGGCAAACCCGCACTGGCTCAGGGTGGCGTGCCGAGTGCGGACGTATTTACCGCGCTTCTGGCGCGCGCCGCGGCGATGGTCGCCGAGCAGGTGGCGTGAGCACGCTGGAGTCACTGGGAGATTGGATGGATTGGGCGCTGGCAGATGCGCCGCCGGATCTGGTTCTCCGCGTCCGGAGCGCACTCCCGGAGGGCTGGCGCGACGTGAAGACCGCGGACTCCTCTGACATCGCGCTGCGGGCTGCGGTCAACGAACTACGAGTCCTTATCGAAAGAGGGTGTGACACTCGCGGGGCGGCGCCCGGGTTGCTGGCGGTGGACGCGCTCGTGACGCAGGCGTGCGAGCTGGCTGCACGCGCGGGGGAGGACATCGACGCCGCGTCCGGGCGCATGATCAGTCAGATCGTGAGCGTTGGGAAGGATGCGACCAGATGATCGTGATCCTGTTCACCGGTGGCACGATCGCAATGCGGAACGATCCCGTGGCGCGCGGCAACACCCCCGCGTTATCCGGCGCGGATATAGTCAATGCGACGCGCGGAATCGACAACACGAGCGCGGTCGAGACCGAGGATTGGGGGCACTTTCCCGGTCCCCATATGTCGATTGCGCGAATGTGGGCGCTTCGGAACCGCATCGCCGAGCATCTTTCACGTGATGAAGTAAGTGGCGTCGTGGTTACGCATGGGACCGATACGCTGGAGGAGTCGGCGTATCTTGCAGCGCGGTCTCTCAACTCACCCAAGCCAGTCGTTTTCACCGGAGCGATGCGCACGCAGAGTGACCTCGGCTGGGACGGTCCCGCAAACCTGTTCGAGGCCGTGCACGTGGCGGCGAACCCTGCGTCTGCAGGACAGGGTGTGATGGTGGTGCTGAGCGGACAGATCTTCACTGCGCTCGACGTCACGAAATCCAACACGCAGCTCCTTGATGCGTTCGAGAGTCCGGGACTGGGCCCGATCGGCTATCTGGATGAGGGCGAGGTGATCTACCGCCGCGAGCTTCCTCCGGCGCTTCCTGCACTTGTGCCGGTGGATCCGGCGACGCCGGTAGACGTGTTCTTTGCGGCTGCCGGCGCAGATTCGCGTCTACTCGATGCGGTGCGCGACGAATCGCGCGGCGCGGTCATAGCGGCCTTGGGG